>JAEUMW010000279.1 GCA_016791345.1 Betaproteobacteria bacterium
ATCAAGGCAGCAGCACGCGATCCCGGCTCGCGCGCCAAGATTGCCGTCAAGTCGAACGATCAGCGCATCGACCCGATCGGCACTTGTGTCGGCCTGCGGGGCTCGCGGGTGCAGGCGGTCACCGGGGAACTCGCGGGCGAGCGCGTCGACATCATCCTTTGGTCGCCGGATCCCGCGCAGTTCGTGATCAACGCGCTGGCGCCCGCCGAGGTGTCGGGCATCGTCGTCGACGAGGAAAAGCACAGCATGGACATCGTCGTGGACGAGGAGAATCTCGCCCAGGCGATTGGCCGCACCGGTCAGAACGTGCGGCTGGCGAGCGAGCTGACCGGCTGGGAGCTCAACCTCATGAGCGAGGAGGAGTCTCATCGCAAGACCGAGGAAGAACTCATCGTCATCCGCCAGCTCTTCATGGAGAAACTCGACGTCGACGAGGAGGTCGCCGAAATCCTCGCGCGCGAAGGCTTCAGCACGCTCGAAGAGATCGCCTACGTGCCGGTGAACGAGCTCATGGAGATCGAGGCGTTCGATGAAGACACGGTGAACGAGCTGCGCAGTCGGGCGCGCAACGCGGTGCTGACGCAGGCGATCGCCTCGGAAGAGGCGGTGGAGAACGTTGCCGAGGACCTGCTGTCCCTGGAGGGGATGGATGGCGCGACGGCACGCGTGCTCGCGTCGAAAGGCGTCACGACGCAGGAGGATCTCGCGGACCTCGCAGTCGATGACCTGGTCGAGCTGACGGGCATGGACGAGGAACGGGCGAAGACGCTCATCATGGCGGCCCGCGCCCCGTGGTTTGCGCAATAGAGCGGTAGCACCAGGAGTTATCGATGGCACAGATGAGTGTCGCGCAGTTTGCCAGTGAACTGAAAATGGATCCCGCGCGCCTCCTGGAACAGCTCCAGTCGGCCGGAGTCATCAAGAAGCTCGTCGACGACACGCTGACGGAGCAGGACAAGACGCGTCTGCTCGATTACCTGCACCGTGTCCATGGGGGCGGCGAGGCGCGCAAGAAGATCACCGTCACGCGCAAGCAGACGACCGAGATCAAGAAGGCGGACAGCACCGGCAAGGCGCGCACGATTCAGGTCGAGGTGCGGCGCAAGCGCGTCTTCGTGAAGCGTGACGCCGCGGCCTCTGCGCCCGAAGCCGAAGTGACGAGTGTCGCTCCCGCGCCCAGCGTCGCGGACGGGCCGATCGTCACCGCGGACGAGCTCGCATTGCGCGAGGAAGAAGCGCGCCGGCAGGCCGAACTGATTGCGCGGCAGAGCGAGGATGCGCGGGCGCGCCAGCAACAGGAACAGGAGCGCAGACGCAAGGAGCAGCAGGAACTCGAACAGAAAGCAGCCGAGGCGGAGGCAGTGGCGGCGTCGACGGCTGCGCCGGCAACCGCGACCGCCGCTCCCGCCGGTGCCACTGCCGCTGCACCTTCTGCCGCCGCGGTCGCAGCGTCTCCCGGAACGGACGGCACGCTGCACAAGCCGGCGCTGAAGCCGGGTGAGAAGAAGCCCGAGAAGAAAACCGAGAAGAAGGTCACCCGGCAGGTCGCGTGGACCGATGATGCCGCGCGCCGGCGTGCCATGAAGACCCGCGGCGACACCGGTGGCGCCGACGGCTGGCGCGCGCACAAGGCCGGTGCCAAGGGGCGCCCCGAGGAGCGCGGCTCGCACGCGTTTTCGCTGCCGACCGAACCGATGGTGCACGAGGTGCTGGTACCCGAGACCATCACCGTGGCGGCGCTCGCCCAGAAGATGTCGGTGAAGGCGGCCGAAGTGATCAAGGCGCTGATGAAGCTCGGACAGATGGTCACCATCAACCAGGTGCTCGATCAGGAATCGGCGATGATCGTTGTCGAAGAACTCGGACACGTCGCCAAGCCGGCCAAGCTCGACGACCCCGAGGCGTTTCTCGTGGAGACCGCCGGCGAGAAGGCGGTCGAGCTCGAACCGCGTGCGCCCGTCGTGACGGTGATGGGGCACGTCGATCACGGCAAGACGTCGCTGCTCGACTATGTCCGCCGCACGCGCGTGGCGAGCGGCGAGGCCGGCGGCATCACGCAGCACATCGGCGCGTATCACGTCGAGACGCCGCGCGGGGTCATCACCTTTCTCGATACGCCAGGTCACGAAGCGTTTACCGCGATGCGGGCACGTGGTGCGAAAGTGACCGATCTCGTCGTGCTGGTGGTCGCCGCCGATGACGGCGTGATGCCGCAGACGGTCGAGGCGGTGCACCACGCCAAGGCGGCGAACGTGCCGGTGGTGGTGGCGGTGAACAAGATCGACAAGCCCGAGGCGAACCCGGAGCGCATCAAGCAGGAGCTGTCCGCGCAGGGCGTCGTACCGGAAGAGTGGGGTGGCGACACGATGTTCGTCGAAGTGTCGGCCAAGACCGGCGACGGTATCGACCGGCTGCTCGAGAGCGTGTTGCTGCAGGCCGAGGTGCTTGAGTTGAAGGCGGCGCGGGAAGCGCCAGCGAAGGGGTTCGTCATCGAAGCGCGGCTCGACAAGGGCCGTGGTCCGGTGGCCACGGTGCTGGTGCAGTCGGGCACGCTGCGCCGGGGCGACATCGTTCTCGCCGGGGCCGCCTACGGGCGCGTGCGTGCCATGCTCGACGAAGCCGCGCGCAGCGTCGAGGCGGCCGGACCGTCGATTCCCGTGGAAATCCAGGGCCTGTCCGAGGTGCCGACCGCCGGCGAGGAGTTCGTCGTCCTCGGTGACGAGCGCAAGGCGCGTGAGATCGCGCTCTTCCGGCAGGGCAAGTTCCGCGACGTGAAGCTCGCGAAACAGCAGTCGATGAAGCTCGAGAACATGTTCGAGCAGATGGGCGAGGGCGGCATCAAGACCCTCTCGCTCGTCATCAAGGCCGACGTCCAGGGTTCCTACGAAGCGCTCGCGCACGCGCTGCAGAAGCTTTCCACCGACGAGGTGAAGGTCAACATCATCCACAACGGTGTCGGCGCCATCACCGAATCCGACATCAACCTCGCGCTCGCGTCGAACGCGGTGGTGATCGGCTTCAACACGCGTCCGGATGCCACTGCGCGCAAGCTGATCGGCACCAGCAACGTCGACGTGCGCTACTACAACGTCATCTACGACGCGGTGGACGAAGTGCGCGCGGCGCTGTCCGGGATGCTCGCGCCCGAGCGCAAGGAGCGCGTCATCGGGCTCGTGGAGATCCGCCAGGTGTTCCGCATCTCGAAGGTGGGCAGCGTGGCGGGATGTTACGTGCTGGACGGCCTCGTCAAGCGTCATGCCGGAGTACGGCTGCTGCGCGAGGGCGTGGTGATCTACACCGGGGAGCTCGACTCGCTCAAGCGGTTCAAGGACGATGTGCGCGAGGTCAAGGCGGGCTTCGAGTGCGGTCTTTCCCTCAAGGGTTACGACGACATCCGCGAAGGCGACCAGCTCGAGTTCTTCGAGGTCGTCGAGATCGCACGCACGCTTTGACCTGACCGCTCCCCGTCCGCCGGCAACTGCGGGCATGCTGCCATGACTCGCAACGCCCCACGTCTTCGGCGCGTCGCCGATCAGATCCAGCGCGAGCTCGCCGAGCTGATCCGGCTCGAAGTCAAGGATCCGCGCGTCGGCATGGTGACACTGACCGACGTCGAGGTGACTGCAGACTACGCTCACGCCAAAGTGTTCTTCACGCTGCTTGGTCCCGAGCAGGCGTTGCAGGAGAGCGAGCAGGCATTGCAGCATGCGGCCGGCTTTCTGCGCACGCAGCTCGCGCATCGGTTGCGCCTGCGGACGGTGCCCCAGTTGCACTTCGTCTACGACGTGTCTGTGGAGCGCGGGATGCGCCTGTCCCGGCTGATCGACGAAGCTGTCCACACACCGAGCCCCGTCGACGATCCGGAGAAGTAGTTTCCGTACTTTCCGGGTGCGTCGCCCTATCGATCCCAGCGCCGACTTGTCCACCGCCCTGCACGACGTCGACGGCATACTGCTGCTCGACAAGCCTTCCGGCATGACCTCCAACGCCGCTCTCCAGAGGACGCGACGCCTTCTCAGCGCGCGCAAGGGTGGCCACGGCGGAACCCTCGACCCGCTCGCGACGGGACTGCTGGTTCTCGCATTCGGCGAGGCGACCAAGTTCTCGTCCACTCTGCTCGAGGGGGAGAAGGCCTATGCTGCGGAGATATGTCTGGGAGCCACCACGACAACAGGCGATGCGGAGGGCGCCGTGCTGGAACGACGGCACGTCGCGGTTGACGATGCCGAAGTGCGCGCCGCGCTGGCGGGCTTCGTCGGCAGCTATGAGCAACTGCCCCCGGCCTACAGCGCGCTCAAGCATCGTGGGCGACCGCTGTACCACTATGCGCGCGCAGGGGAGCATGTACCGCGGCAGCCGCGGCGCGTCGAGATCTCCCGGTTGCAGTTCGAGGGACGGGAAGGGGAGCGGCTGCGCATCACGGTGACGTGCAGCAAAGGCACGTACATTCGAAGTCTCGCCGAGGACATCGGAGTGGCACTGGGCTGCGGCGCGCACCTGGCCGGTCTGCGGCGGCTTGCCAGCGGCTGCTTCCGGCTGGCCGAGGCCGTGACCCTGTCGGATCTCGAAGGCGAGGCAATGGCGGTGCGACGGGCACGCCTGCTGCCCCCTGATGCACCACTGTCGGCGCTTCCCGCCGCGGTGATCCCGGTCGCGGAAGCCGCATGCATGCTCCAGGGACAGCGGACGCGCCGCCCCGCGCCGGACATTCCGGTCGGGCTGGTGCGCCTGTACGTGGACTCGGTGCCGAAACGTTTCGTGGGTCTGGGCGAGGTCACGGCGGGGGGCGAACTCCTGCCGCGCCGCCTCGTGGCGACGACACCGCGCTGAAGTATCAGGTTTCGAGTGAAAGCGGTTCCTCTCGCGCGCGAGTTGTTCCCCCCGCGCGGCTGACCCCGGCTTAACTTGTGGACGGGCAAAGGAAAAAGGTAAAATCGCAAATTTACGATTGGAGGAAGTAGACGATGGCTGTCAGCAGCGCGCAGAAGGCGCAGGTCGTGCGAGACTACCAGCGCGCGCAGGGCGACACGGGTTCGCCGGAGGTCCAGGTCGCGCTTCTCACGGCGCGCATCAACGATCTCACCGAGCACTTCAAGGTCAACACCAAGGATCACCACTCCCGCCGCGGACTTCTCAGACTCGTGAGCCAGCGACGCAAACTGCTCGACTACCTCAAGGGTACGAATGTCGACGGGTACCGCAAGCTGATCGAGCGCCTCGGCATTCGCAAATAGATCGTCACTCTCGTCGGGCCGCACAGCCGTTCCCGACCACCACCGCCTCGCGCGCAGAATAAGGAAGTCACTTGAGTCACACGAAGAAGGTTATCGCTTACGGGCGCCATCAACTTACCCTGGAAACCGGCGAGATCGCGCGGCAGGCCCATGGGGCCGTCATGGTGAGCATGGACGAGACGGTGGTGCTGGTCACCGCGGTCGGGGTGAAGGAAGTCAGGGAGGGGCAGGATTTCTTCCCACTCACGGTCGATTACCAGGAGCGCACGTATGCCGCCGGCAAGATTCCCGGTGGCTTCTTCAAGCGTGAAGGGCGACCGAGCGAGAAGGAGATTCTCACCTCGCGGCTGATCGATCGGCCGATCCGCCCGCTCTTCCCCGAGGGCTTCTTCAACGAGGTGCAGATCGTCGCGACGGTGGTCTCCTCGAATCCCGAGGTCGACGCGGACATCCCGGCGATGATCGGCGCGTCGGCGGCCCTTGCCCTGTCGGGCATTCCGTTCAACGGACCGATCGGCGCTGCCCGCGTCGGCTACCGGGACGGCAATTACATCCTCAATCCCACGGCGACCGAACTCAAGACCTCGCAGTTGAATCTCGTGGTGGCGGGTACCAGCCAGGCGGTCCTGATGGTGGAGTCCGAGGCGGAGGAATTGCCGGAGGAAACGATGCTCGGTGCGGTGGTCTTCGGGCACGAGCAGATGCGCGCCGTGATCGACGCTATCAACGAACTGGCGGACGAAGCGGGCAAGCCGCTGTGGGATTGGACGCCGCCCGAAATCGCGCCGGAGTTGCGGGCGCGGGTCGCCGAACTGGCGGAGGCAGATCTGCGCACCGCCTACGCCATCAAGCAGAAACAGGCACGCAGCGGCAAGGTGGACGAGGTCCGTGACCGTGTGCTCGCAGCGCTCGTCACCGATGCGCCGGACGCACCCGGCGCCAACACCGTGAAGAGTCTGTTCAGCGATCTGGAGGCGAAGATCGTGCGCAGCCAGATTCTGGATGGCGAACCGCGCATCGATGGACGCGACACGCGCACCGTGCGACCGATCACGATCCGCACCGGTGTGCTGCCGCGCGCCCACGGTTCCGCACTTTTCACCCGCGGCGAAACGCAGGCCCTCGTCACTGCAACGCTCGGCACCTCGCGCGACGAGCAGATCATCGACGCGCTGCAGGGCGAATACTCCGAACGTTTCATGCTCCACTACAACATGCCGCCGTATGCAACCGGCGAGAGCGGTCGCGTGGGATCGCCCAAGCGGCGCGAGATCGGCCACGGTCGACTCGCCAAGCGTGCATTGCTCGCCGTGCTGCCCACGGCCGAGGAGTTCGGCTACTCGTTTCGCGTCGTCTCGGAGATCACCGAATCCAACGGATCGAGCTCGATGGCAAGCGTGTGTGGCGGCTGCCTCGCGCTCATGGATGCGGGCGTGCCGCTGAAGGCGCACATCGCCGGCATCGCGATGGGACTGATCAAGGAAGGCAATCGCTTCGCCGTGCTGACCGATATTCTCGGCGATGAAGATCACCTGGGCGACATGGATTTCAAGGTCGCGGGCAGCGATCGCGGCGTCACCGCGCTGCAGATGGATATCAAGATCAGCGGCATCACCAAGGAGATCATGCACATCGCCCTGAGCCAGGCGCAGGAAGCCCGCCTGTCGATTCTGGAGCAGATGAAGCAGGCGCTCGTGCAGCCGCGTGCCGAGATCTCCAACTATGCGCCGCGCATACTCACGATGAAGATCAAGGCGGAGAAGATCCGTGACGTGATCGGCAAGGGCGGGGCGGTGATCCGCGCGCTCACCGAGGAGACCGGAACCTCCATCGACATCGCCGAGGACGGCACCATCACGATCGCGGCGCCGTCGTCCGAGAACTGCATGGTGGCAAAGAAGCGGATCGAGGACATCACCGCCGAGGTCGAGGTGGGCCGCGTCTACGACGGCACGGTGCTCAAGCTGCTGGATTTCGGCGCCATCGTGAGTGTGCTGCCGGGCAAGGACGGTCTGCTGCACATTTCGCAGATTGCGCACGAGCGCGTCGCAGCCGTGTCCGATCACCTGAAGGAAGGACAGGCGGTGCGGGTGAAGGTGCTGGAGGCCGACGAGAAGGGACGGCTTCGCCTCAGCATGAAGGCGGTCGCCGAAGCGCCCGAATCACAGCAGTCCTGAGTTACAACGCATTCGGGCGACCCTGGGTCGCCCGAAGCCACTGTCCGCCAGCTGCGCACCGGCAGCTGAGAGCGTCTTGGTCGGCTATTTCGCGACCTGTCTTTCCCGGAGTTCGTCCAGCGTCTTGCAGTCGATGCACAGCGTTGCCGTCGGGCGGGCTTCCAGCCGCTTCAATCCGATCTCGATCCCGCAGCTTTCGCAGTAGCCGTATTCGCTGGCGTCGATCTTCGCGATCGTTTCCTCGATCTTCTTGATCAGCTTCCGCTCGCGGTCGCGATTGCGCAGTTCGAGCGCCATGTCGGACTCCTGACTAGCACGGTCATTCGGATCCGCGAAGATGGTCGCTTCGTCCTGCATGGTATGCACGGTCCGGTCGATGTCCTGACTGAGTTCGACCTTGAGCGACTCCAGAATCTGCCTGAAATGGGCGAGCTGGCTCGGGTTCATGTACTCCTCGCCCTTCTTCGGAACGTAGGCGGGTACGGCCTTTTTCAACTCTGCTGCCATGAGCTCGATATCCCCGAAAAAATGTCCCTAGATACCAGAAATTGCAGGGCCGGGCAAGCCAGCTTGATGCCAGATGCGGGGCCCCAAATTGACCTTTCACCGACCGCAGGCTATATTCTGCGCCCTTCGGGGTGTAGCGTAGCCTGGTAGCGCGCCTGGTTTGGGACCAGGATGTCGGGAGTTCAAATCTCTCCACCCCGACCACGTTTTCCGGGGCGACTCTCGGGTTCGGCGACAGGCTCAGCGGCGGGCGTTCGAGGACCTCGGCGCCGGGGAGGGCAGATAGTTATTCAGCTCGTGTACCGGCGACGATTGCCGTGCCCGTAGCTCAACCGGATAGAGCACCAGCCTTCTAAGCTGGGGGTTACAGGTTCGAGTCCTGTCGGGCACGCCAGCGCGGATCGGACACGGGTCGGGGCGGGTTGGTGTTGCTTGTCGGTGGTGGCCGTAGCTCAGTTGGTAGAGTCCCGGATTGTGATTCCGGTTGTCGTGGGTTCGAGTCCCATCGGCCACCCCATAATTTCAAGGTCTTAGCAGCGTTTTGCTTCTTTTTGCTCCGGAATATTCTCGGGTTTCCGGAATATTCCCTCGCCGGCTGCGTTTCGAGCGGGCTGCGGCTTCAAGTCCGTCTCTTCAACGGCGTCACCTTCACCTTCATCCGCCGGTCCGTGTAGTTCATCGTCTGTTTGGGATCGGAGTGCGCGAGCACTTTCTGCGCTGCGTCGTTTCCCATCGCCTCGCGCACCCGCGTTCCAGCCAAGGCCCTCAACGTCGTGCTCCCAGAACCGAAGGCCACCGGCTGCCTCGTAGGACCGCATGCGGCGCTGCCAGTTGGCCTTGAAGCCCTGGACGCTATAAGCGTCGCCATTGCGTTTTCTGAATAACGCCGCGGTCCTGTGGGACGGCCGATGGTCGAGGATGTCGTCGATCAGCTCTTTCAGGCCGGTTGATTCGCTGTTGCGGTCGACGAAGAGGAACTGCTGCACTTTTCCCGTCTTCGAGTTCGGCACGTCGAGGCTCGATTCCTTCACCATGAAGCTGTTTAGCGCAAGCATGTCACCAAGCCTGAGACCGACGAGCACCTTCAGCCGCAGGTAGAGACCCGTCATCTGGTCGCCGTATTTCTCCAGACAGTGAGCGGCAAACGCGTCGACTTCGAATTCCTCCGGGCACCGCGTACGCTTCTTCCTGCGCGGTGCGCGTTCGAGGTCCCGGCAGGGGTTCTGACGCGTTGCGCGGATCTTGATGGCATAGCGGTAGACGGCGCCCAGGACGGCCAGTTCTCGGCGCGTTCGTCGCACGTGGCGGACACGATCGTAGTCGTACAAGTCGGCCGTCTCGACATCGTCGGGGTGCATATGCCCGAAGGCGGCCTTCAAGTTGGCGACGCATGCCTTGTAATCATCGAATGTACGCGGCCTGATGTCCGCCGCATGCTCTTCAAGCCACGCGTCCATGATCGGGCCCAACGCCCGCTTGTCGGTGTGCCGCCCGACCAGCTTCCAGTATTCCGCACGCGCGACGCGCTCGTCGCTCCCAAACGTGATGCGCTTGCCCGACTTAGGACGAAAGAAGTAGATGCCGTCTTCGCAGTAAAGGCGAGGCGGGAGGTCTTTGCGGAGCTTGCGGGGGCGGGGCACGGCTTCAGGAGGCAGGCAAGTTCGGTTTGCCGCGCCGAGTTGACGTGAGGCAGCCCATCATCTGGCGATAGTGCTCACGCTCCACCTTCGGATAACCATCGCATCCAATCCGGAAGACAAAGCCCTGTTCCTTGAGCCACGCAACCTGCTTCGACGGGCGAGGGGACCCCGTAAGCTTGCGAAGTTCTTCGCCGGATAACGGATCGACCATTGACGTGAGTCCAAGAAGTTGTCAGCAGCCTCAGTAAGGCATGTTCACTGGCACCGTTGCGTCAATCTACCAGCTTGCTTCGCGGGAGAGAACTAGCAGAACTGACGGGACCTGGCAGAACTGACAGTGCGCGCACTCCACTGCCGCCACACGCGATCAGCCGGCCTCGCACTGGCACCTGGATTCCAGACGGAAGCGCGTCCGCGCCTCGGCCGCGTTAGAGCACTTGGTACCTCGAAGTTGAACCAGTTGGCGAGGAAGTACATGCGCAGCATTCTCTCCAGGCGAATCGGCGGGCGGCCGTTGCCGGTCCTCGGGTAGTGCGGCTCGATCCGGATGCGATCGGTGCCCCACATGTCGTTGGGACGGTCGGTCTGGATCGAACTGTCGAGCGCGATGGGCTCGCCCTGCGGCCGCCGATGCGGCGACAGCAGCGCGTTCTCGCGCATCAGACGCAGCACACGGGCGCGGGAGACGCGAATGCCCCGCAGGATGCGCAGACGTGCCCAGACCTTGCGGTGACCTTCGCCCGTGAAGGGCGATGCTTCGAGATCAGTGCGAATGGCCGCCAGCAGATCGGCGTCCGATACGTTGGGCTTCGGGCCGCGTCAAACACACCACCTTCGCCGATTCGCGAGCCTGCAGGGCGTAGAGCGTTGAGCGGGCAAACTCGAGCACTCGACAGATGCGCTCCAGGCCGTAACGCCTGCCGGTCTCGGTGGAGGTCTCGCGGCTCATCGCGACGACCTCCGAGCGGCCAAAGGGCGCCGCGCCCGCCTTTCCTTCTGCAGGATCTCGACTTCCATGACCAACTCGCCGATACGGCGGTTGGCGTCGCCGAGTTGGCGTTCGACCGGATCATTCTCGCGTTCTTTCAGTCCGGCATCGATTCCGGCCAGAGCGCGCTCACGCCACTGTTCCAGCTTGTATATCGGTACCGATACCTCGCGCGACACCGCGTCGACCGGCTCGCCGCGCAACAGCCGCAGCACGACTTCCTTCTTTCGACCTACCGACCAGCGCTTGACCTCGGCAGCCGCGCCGGCCTCGCCTGCAGTCGCGCTCCGCGCTCCTTCCGCAGCGCCCGGCGTAACCCCACTTGCAGCGTTCTTCTTCAGCATCTCCAACCCCTTTTCCGTGACACGGTTTTACCCCAAATTCGTATCCAGAAAAATCGGGGCCGGGGCATGCAAGATACCCACCTTGCGCGCCAGGGGAAGTGTATATAACGCCCACCTTTGTTGTGGCTTCGCGCGTTGCTTGCAGGCAATCCGGACCACCGGAGAGCACAAGCCCGTCAGAGGAGGGCGTTGAGCCCCTTGCGGTCAAGTAGATTCAGCAGCTTCAGGGACGGGCCGCTCGGATGCTTCTCGCCGATCTCCCACTGCCGAACGGTTGACAGGCTGGTGTTCAGAACCGATGCCAACACGGCCTGACTGAGCTTGTATCGGTGTCGCAATGCCCGGATCTTCACACTGGAATACTCGGGGACGGGCCGAAGACAGAGAACGTCATACTCCCGCATCCGCCGCTTGTCGATGAAGCCCGCGTCGTGGAGGTCGCACGCAGTCTCGTGAACCGACTCCAGGATCCTGCTTTTCGCTCTAGTCTTGGCACTCATGGCAAATCTCCTGTAACGCTTCGATCGCGATGTGCGCGTCGAGCTCCGCCGAAGAGAGCCTCAGCAGGTCGGTGGCAATCGCCTGCAACGCTTCCAGCTCCTTTGCACTCACATTACCGCGCTCGTTCTTCTCGAAGCCGAAAAGAAAGAACCACCGGTTGCTTTTGTTCGTCGCCACCAAGGTGCGGACGCTGCCGCTCTTGCCGCGACCGGGCAGTGCGACGCGCTTCTTGAGCACGGCGCCACCGAGGTCAGCGTCGATGAGTCCGCGCTCCATCTCCGACACGGCCGCGCAGAGCGCGATGTCGATCAGTGACGTCTTCCGCATCCAGCGGCTGAAGACTCTGGTCTTGAAGACTCTCCTCACAGGCGCACTATATCACTCAGTGTATAGTCAGACCAAGAGCGAAGCTTGTTCTCCCGGCTCGTCCGCTTAGCGGTTTCTCTCGCATCGTGGACCTCACAGGGCCGCGTTCGCCGGACCCAGAAGCAGATCAGATCGTGCGGACCAAGACGATCTCAGCAAGCACGACTTCCCACTCGTCGGCGTGCAACGAGCTTTGGTATTGCGGGGGAGTCTGCGCTTTCGTTCGGGGGACGATCGCGCTTACATGTGCGGAGACAACGCGCCCGGGGGGCAGGTCGCAGCTCTTCGCGAGGTGGCCCACTGTGCAGCCGGCGTTGTTCCGAAGCGCTCGCTTTTCGAGCAGGAGCGTTGCGCCCACCTTGAGCTCCGCGAGCGTCCGATGGATCGCGGCAGACTTCGGGGAGCGCCCCGCGTATCCGAGATCCACATCTCGGAGCGTCAGCTCGCGATGCAGCCGGTCAAGCTCGGGCATGGGCATCGGCAGGACCCTGGGCTCCACGCGCCATACCGACTCGCAGTCCGAGAACTCATCGAGCATCGGGTTGCCGCGCTGTTGCGCCTGAAACACCGTAAGCGTTTCTTTCGCGCGGGTCATCGCGACATACAGCAGGCGACGCTCGTCTGGCGCGGCGCTCGGCCAGTCGCCGCCGTCCATCACCAGCACATGCGCAAATTCGCGCCCTTTCGCCCCGTGGGCGGTGAGCAGGTTGAGATGGCCCGGCGCTTCTCGCGCGTATGCGCCTGCTGACTCGAAGATCCAGTCGATCGCTTCCGGGCGCGGAATCGCTGCGCCGCCTACTGCAGCTTCGAGATCGCGCGCTGAGTCCCGCAGCTCCGCGAACCAGGGGTTCGTCGGCTCCACCGCCGCGAGGCGTGACAACCATCGCACGAGCGCGGGGGTGCGTACGAGACAAGCGTGGCGGCGACGCAGCGCCGCGACTGCGAGATGACCCTCGCGCGTCTTCGTGACGACAAGGCCTCCGCCAGGGTCGCCTGTCCGGTAGGGAATGCCGTTGCGCTCGCAATACGCCCGAATGGGCTCGAGGGTCGCATGCGTGCGCGCGAGCACGGCGAACCGGGACCAGTCCGCATCGCCGTCGAGAGTTCGTAGCCTTTCCAGTTCCGCCATCGCGAGCTGCGCCTGCACATTGCGATCGAGCGGCACGCGGAACAGCTGCGCCCGACCCTCGCTCGCCGGGTCAAGGCGCGCGAAGCGTCCGCCGGCCGGTGCGCTGGCGCGGGCATGGTTGATAAGGATCGGGTGATCAACCTTCATCCTCCCGGGCGCGCGCTGGATGAGAGTGTTGGCCGCGGCGATGATGTGCTGCGTCGAGCGGAAGTTCTCAACGAGGTAACTCTTCTCTGCCTTGTAGTCGTCTTCGAAGCGGCGAATAAACTCAACGCTTGTGCTGCGGAAGCTGTAGATGTTCTGGTCGTCGTCGCCAACCGCCATGATCGTGAGTTTGGTGTCGCCTTCCTGGCGCGTGCGGCCGGCGAGCGCGCTCACGAGCTCGTACTGCAAGGCATCCGTGTCCTGATACTCGTCGACGAGGATGAACCGGTAGCCGGTAAGCAGCCGGTCGCGCAGCTCGTCCGGGTCGGAGCCCGCCGCGACACGCCCTTCGAGCAGATCGACCGCGCCCCGCAGCACGGCGTCGAAATCAGGCTCTTTGCCCGCCTCCGCCAGCGCACCGAGACTCATGCCGGTGAGCCGCAGTGCGAGCGCGTGATATGTCAGCACTGCGACACCCGCGGCGTCGCTGCCAACCAGCTCGCGCAGGCGTCGTCGGACCTCGACCGCTGCCGAGCGGTTGAATGCGAGCACGATGATGCTTTCGGGCGCCACGCGTAGCACCCGCAGGAGATAGCCCACGCGATGCACGATGACGCGAGTCTTTCCGGAGCCGGGGCCGGCGAGCACCAGCCGATTCACGCCCTCCCGCGCTTGCACGAGATGTTGCTGTACCGGGTGCCGCAACGACTCGACGATGCGCTGATACGATTCCGCGGTAGTGGCGAATTCCAGCAGCTCCTTGCCGCCGGCGAAGTGCTCTCGGATGAATCGCTCGCGCGCCGTAGAGAAGTACGCGGCGACAAGCACCAGCGCGTCGGCCATCTTCTTCAGCGCGCGCCTGGCGTACTCGTGCATCACGTGGATCTGGAAATTTCGCTCGCCGTAGTGGCGCTCTAGCGGTGCGAAGTCTTCTTTGAGGAATCGCCCACCGGCGTCCCGCGGCAGCAGCCGCACCGTCATGGCTGAGCGAAACACGGTGCGCCCCTTGTCCAGGATCAGTACGTCGGTTTCGTGCAAGTAGAGCAGGGCTTGCTCGAGTGCCGTCGCTGGATCCAGCAGCCGCGGGGCGAGCGCGAGATCGCTCGCGAGCGCATGCAGCAGATCACCTGCCTTGCACTCGACCACCGCATCGGCACTGCGGAGACCCTCCGGGAGTTTGGCGAGAAGCGCCTGGAGGAGCACTTGGGCGACCGCTTGGCGCAGACCCGTGATCTCGCGGATCTGGCTCCAGGGCCGTTGCACGCGCACCCGCAGTTCGAGCGAACCGACTTTGCGCATGGAAAGCATCGCCCGCTTGCCGCTTCCCTCCCCGAAGCTCTGCGACGAGGCGCGAAGGAGATCAAGGAGGCGTTCCGGCACGACCTCCTCCGGGGAGATCGTTCCCGCGAGGCGCCGCCGCACGCCTTCACAAAGCGGCCGCAGCGACACTACCTGCGTTTCGGTGATGTCCGCCTCCGGCGCGGCCTCGGCCATGAGCTCCACCAGGGCTCGCTCGATCCGGCACACGCGGACGAAACGCGCATCGGACGGGTCGGTCACGCCTTTTCGGAGCACGACCCGCAGGCCCAGGTCGTTGGCGAGGAGCCCGAGCGCTTCGAGGTTGTGGAGCGTGCGGAAGCATTCAGCGGCGGGAATGCCAGCGCTCACGAGCAACTCGTCGGTGCTGATGCCCTCGGCGGCTGTGCTCCCCATCACTAGACCGAGCACCGTCCGGTAGCGCTCGCGAACCGCCTCCGAAAGATCGGCGTGAGCGAGAATCGAATCCGCCTCGGCCAGCGTGGCCACTTTCAGGCTGCTTGAGAATACCCTTGTCTCGTTCGCTTCGCGTCGCAGGAACCGGGCGCGCTCCAGCCATGCGATCGCGGTCTTCACCTTGGTGTCGGCATCCGGATCTTCCGGGTCGATGCCGGGCGAGTCCAAATCGTCCCCGAGGAGGAGCTCGCGTGCCGTCACCACGATCGCGTCGTCGCCCACCCTCGTCTTGCGCTTGCGTAGCGCTTTCAGCACCGTGATGAAGTCCCGCTGCGTCAGGCGAGAGCGCGCCGAGAGCCCGAACTGCCTCTCGACGTCTTCCTCGTCGAAGAGCAACACGCAGCGTGCGGCTGCGCCGTCGCGGCCGGCGCGACCGGCCTCCTGGAGGTAGTTCTCGAGCGATCCGGGGATGTCGGCGTGGACGACCAGACGGATATCCGGTTTGTCCACACCCATGCCGAAAGCGTTGGTTGCGACGATGATGCGCAAGGCGCCGGTGATGAAGCGCTGCTGGAGATCGCGCTTTGTGCCCGGCTCCAGCCCGGCGTGGAAGTGAGCGCACGACCAGCCGGCGGCTGCGATGAGCTCGGCGAGCGTCTCGGCATTCCTGCGGGTCGCAGCGAACACGACGGCTGCGCCGTCGGTCTTGCCGAGGTCCGCTTCGAGGAGCGCCAGGATACGAGCGGGCTTCTCGGACTTGGAGACGGAGACGACCTCGTACGCGAGGTTGGGTCGCTCGGGTTTCGCTGCGTACTGCGCGAGCTCGGTGCCGAGCTCGGCCCGGAAGTGCTCGCGAAGGTCTGCGATGACGTCGGGCTTCGCCGTGGCCGTGAAGCAGGCGATCGGAGGGAGCGGGTCGGGATACTGCTCGCGGATGAAACGCGACACGTGGAGATAATCGGTACGGAAGTCGTGGCCCCACTTCGACAGGCAATGCGCTTCGTCGAACACCCAGGCGCCGATCTCGCGCCAGCGTATAGCCTCGCGAAAGCTCTTGTTGCGGAACTGCTCCGGCGAGACGAAGACGATCCCGGCGTCGCCCAGGCGGATTCTCTCCAGCGCGGCGCGCCGCTCGGGCGGCGTGAGCAGGCCGTTCACCGCGACCGCGCAGTAGATGCCCCGCCGAATGAGGTTGTCGACCTGGTCCTTCATCAGCGACTGCAGCGGCGAGACAACAACCGTGAGTGCGCCGGTCCGCCAGTAGTGCGCGAGCGCTGGCAGCTGGAAGCAGACCGACTTTCCCGCGCCAGTCGGAAGAATCGCGAGCAGGTTTTCGCCGCGGAGGCCCCCGACGACTACATCGCGTTGCAGCGACCCGCCTGAAGCGTTTGGCGGGCGAGGACGGAACGCTTCGAGATTGAAGTTCGTCCTCAGTTGCGCTTCGGGGTCGTGCGTGGTCCCGCAGTAAGCGCAATCGGGGTCCGAACACGGCACCTCGCGAAGCTCGCGGATAAGGCGCCCGGTTTCACGGAAAGTCCGGTGGACCCAGGGTGGCAGAACCGAATTGCTGCCCGAAACCCGGAGCCACGCGATCGAGTACGCCAGAGGGAAGCGAAGAGCGGGTGTAAAGAGATCGTGTCCGATCAGCCTGCAAAGGCGCGTTGAGCAAACCTTCTGTCGGATCGCTCGGCGGAGATGTTCGGCGGCGGCGTCATCGGTGGGACGCGGCGCGCCGCGCAACTCAGCGAAGAGCGGAGCGAGGCCGCTGCAGGCATCTCCGGCCAGGAGATAGTGAAAGAGCGCCACGTCATCGGGGCGGTGCGCTTGCAACTCGCGCAGCGCCTCGATCTCGCTCGCGAAGAGCTCGAAGCTCAACTCGGCATCGCGGAGCGGGTGGCTGCGAGCGTCGCTTACGAGCTTGTAGTCTTTGACGAGCCTGTGGTACGGGTTCTCGGGGAAAGCAAGCGGCGAGAGCTCGAGCGTGTCCACGACCGGCAGCTCCAGCAGCTTGAGTCTCGGGAAAAGCTGCGCGAGAACGGGAATATCGTGCCGGCGGATGTTATGGCCCAGAATGAACTCGGCCCCATTGGCCAAGTCGTCGAGAGCCATTCGGACATGCGCCCCAGAGAACCTGCCCTCGAAGGTGATCCGCCGGCCGGTGTCCGACCGGAAGGCGGCGAGCTTATGGAGGACCGCTTCGCCGGTATGGGGCGTCTCGATATCGATGCAAACGCAGCGGGGCTCAAGCTTTGTTATTGGGCGGAGCACCGCTGCAGGGGCGAGGTTGCTCGGCATTCTGCTGTCTCGGATCTGCCAGCCACGATATGTGCATTGGCCTGCGCAATATAGCAAGCGGTTTGCGGGCCAGCGGTTACCCAATTCGTAAGCGTAGGCGAGCTTGGGGGCGGCTAACGCAAGCGTGCAGTGCATGCGGCGGGCAGCGGATCGAGGACCCACCCTTGCCGAACTTTAACTTGGCGCAAAGCCGCGCCGGATCGCCGTCGACTTCCTGCACAGCCTGCAGCCGAAAGCCGACGCGCCAGAGGACACCTCGAAGCTCGCCGCATAGCCTCACGCGAAGACCGAAACGCCGGAGCCGCAAGGCCCAGCGTTTCTGCGTCGCAGCCGTAGTCGATCTGGCTGAGTTGCGACGGCAAACGCCGCGTCCCTTCCCGACCGCACCCGGTCCGTCACGGGACGCGGAACCGAGCGCGGAGCCGCCGCGAAACTCCGGGCGAACCATCGCCATTCTTACTGACATAACGCGCCAGTAATCTCTCGACCAGTAGGGCGACGAACGACCCCGTCAGCCGCACAGCTTCAATTCTTCTTCGCCGGCCAGATGTCCTTGCCGGCCTCCCCGACCCTTCGGGCTGGAAAGCCGACCGTACGCACCGCCTATCAGAACTGAGAGTTTCTACGGGACTTCGCGGCCGCTACAGTCGATGCCAGTCGTCGCACGCTCTGCAACTTGCGAAGGGCAATCTGGACAAGCTTCGAATCCCAACCGGAGGTACCATGGGAAACCGTCTCACGCTCTACCCGAATGTCTTGCGGCTTCTTGCGCATCGGCACGATGTTTCGCTCGAGTGCGCGCCCAAGCTCTGGGATGAAGCAGCGGGGCAATCGGCCGCGCCCGTCGGCCTTACTCCGGAGGACACTCCCGAGTGGGACCGCGTGATGTCGAGCTTCCTGAAAGCACTGCGCCAGGAAGCGCGCAGCCGGCGCTCAGAGCGTCCAGTTCCCCCAGATCTCACCTTTCAGAACAGCGAGTCTTGACCGCGCGGCGCTGCCGTTACCGTCGACGCCATCACTCACACCATCCTGAGGAAATCGCCATGGCCTTGCTCAAGTTCGAACCCCCGAAGGAACTGGCTCCCTTGCGCGTCAAGATCGCGCGCCCTGTCCACGAGCGGGTCGAGCGCTACCGACAGTTCTGCGGCGCGCTCGCGCTCGCCGATCTCGTCGAGCGCGCACTCGTCTACGTCATGGACCACGACGCCGACTTTCGCGCCCACGAGAAGGGGTCTGCGACCCTCCGTGCCAAGGTCGAGCCCCGCCCGAAGGCGAGCCGGGTCTCCCCCGTCGATGAAACCGACGGGACCCCTTAGATTTTGTGTCACACCTGATGGCACTTCTGCGAAGAGCCGGAAAGGCCATGCATACCAGAGACATCAGGCGACTACACCCCGTCGTCTCAGGCGCATACGGGTACTACGGCTGATGGGCTTGAAATCAGGGCATGCTGGCGAAAACGGCGCATACGCCAGACGACAATGACCGGACCGCTATCGTGAGAATT
>JAEUMW010000280.1 GCA_016791345.1 Betaproteobacteria bacterium
CCTTCGCCACCGCGACGCAGACCTCGAGACGCGCGAGCACGCGCGCCGCCCGCTCGGGCAGAAAGCCCAGCCGGTTCATGCCGGAATTGATCTTGAGAAAGACGCGCAGGCCGCGGGCGCGGCTGGTCTCGAGCATCCGCAACTGTTCTTCGTGATGCACCACGAGCGAAAGATCGTGTTCGGCCGCGATCGACAACTCGCCGGTGTCGAAGAGCCCCGCGATAAGCACGATCTCCTGCCGATGTCCCGCTTCGCGCAGGCGGACGGCGCCCTCGATCTCGAGCGCGGCGAACGCGTCCGCTTCCGCGAATGCCGCTGCCGCGCGCAGCAGGCCGTGACCGTAGCCGTTGGCCTTCACCACCGCCATCACGCGGCACTCCGGCGCCAGCCGGCGCGCGACAGCGAGGTTGTGCGCGAGCGCGCTACGGCGAATGCGGGCGCGCAGCGGTCGACTCATGGCACGGGCTCCGCAGGGAGCGGCGAAAAGGCAGGTGCGGAGGGCATCGAAAGCCGTTGCGGGAAAAGCTGCGGGAGGACGGCGGCAACCTCGACCGACCGTGGGCGGCGAAGAGAAGCGGACTCGGGGTGTTTCCTGGGAGGTTCGCGGCGGGGCGTATTCAAGCACAATTCGCAGCGGCCGGATAGGGATGGGCTTTTCAGGGCGAGCGGCAATTCTCTCGCCCGATCCTTTCATGGTATAAACCCGGCCACCTCAACAGGGCGCGCTGGGCCTGCCGTAGACGGGGCCGGGATCGCCGGACCCCATGAATCGCGGCTTCTACACCATCCTCGCAGCGCAGTTCTTCTCGGCCCTCGCCGACAACGCCCTGCTCTTCGCCGCCATCGCCCTGCTGCGCTCGCTCCACGCCCCGGAGTGGCAGACGCCAGTCCTGCAGCAGTTCTTCGTCTTCGCCTACATCGTGCTCGCGCCGTTTGTCGGCCCTTTTGCCGACGCGTTGCCGAAGGGCCGCGTCATGCTCGTCAGCAACACGGTCAAGATCGTCGGCTGCGCCTCGATGCTGGTCGGGCTCCACCCGCTGCTCGCCTACGGCTTCGTCGGCATCGGCGCGGCCATGTACTCGCCGGCCAAGTACGGCATCCTCACCGAGTATCTGCCGGCGCACCGGCTGGTCTGGGCAAACGGCTGGATGGAAGGTCTGACGGTGGCCGCGATCATCCTCGGCGCCATCGTCGGCGGCGTGCTCATCGGCGAAAAGATGGAGACGCGGATCGTCGAGCACCTCGTCGGCATGCGCTTCAACGCCGGCATCGACACTGCTCCGGAACTCGCCATCGTCGTCATCCTGGGGGTCTATGTCCTGGCGGCGCTGTTCAACCTCTTCATCCCGCTGGTGCCGATCGACCACAAGCTGCCCAAGCGCAATCCGTGGTTTCTCCTGCGCGATTTCACGCACTGCTTCTGGTTGCTGTGGAAGGATCCGCTGGGGCAGGTCTCGCTCGCGGTGACGACACTCTTCTGGGGGGCGGGGGCGACGCTGCGGCTCATCATCCTGACCTGGGCCGGCACCGCGCTCAAGTTCAACCTCGAGCACGCAACGCAGCTCACGGCCGTCGTCGCCATCGGCATCGCGATCGGCTCTGCGGTCGCCGCCAAGGCGGTGTCGCTCAATCGCGCCGTGCGCGTGCTGCCGGTGGGCATCGCGATGGGGTTCACGGTGATGGCGATGGTGTTCATCACCGACTGGCGCTTCGCGGTGCCGCTGCTCATCCTCATCGGCGCCATGGCCGGCTACTTCGTCGTGCCGATGAATGCACTGCTGCAGCACCGCGGCCACCTGCTGATGGGCGCCGGTCATTCCATCGCCGTGCAGAACTTTAACGAGAACCTGAGCATCCTGGCGATGCTCGGCGCCTACGCGCTGATGATCAAGGCCGACCTCGGCGTGAATTCCGTCGTCGTCATCTTCGGCCTCTTCGTCGCGCTCACGATGGCCTGGCTCACGCGCAAGCACGGGCACGACCAGGACAGCGAGCACAAGCTCTGACGTCGCGTCACCGCGGGCTCACTGTCGCAGCCGCAGGTAGATCTCCGGCAGCTTCGCCGGCAGCCGGTCGATGCGGTCCAGCACGAGGTAGTGACCCTTGCCGAAGATCTGCGGCAGGTACTCCTGCCCGAGCGCATCGACGGTGACGCAGAAGGGATGCACGCCGGCCGCCACGGCCTCCTTCACCGCCATGCGCGTGTCCTCGTGCAGGTAACGGCGGTCGCCGCCGTCGTCGTAGTCTTCCGGGTGCCCGTCCGACAGGATGAGCAGCAGGCGCCGCCGGCTCTCCACCCCCTCGAATCGGGTGACGGCGTGCCGAATGGCGGCCCCCATGCGGGTGGCGAGCCGCCCCGAGAGCCCGCCCACCGTCTCGCGCACTTCCGCCGTGAGCCCCTCGCCGAACTCCTTGATCGGATACCACGTCACGTTCTCGCGATACTTCGAGCAGAAGCCGCCGATGCTGTAGCCATCGCCCACCACCTCCAGACTCTCGGCGAAGAGCAGGATGCCGGCGCGCACGCGATCGACGAGACGGCCGCCGCCCTTCGGTACCAGCTGCATGATCGACGTTGAAAGATCCGCGAGCAGGATGACGGAAATGTCCCGCTGCGCCGGCACCCGACGCCGGTAGACCGCCGCGTCCGGCTGCCGCCCGCCGCTTCGTTCCACGACGAAGCTC
>JAEUMW010000281.1 GCA_016791345.1 Betaproteobacteria bacterium
GTACTCAGGCGCCGTGGTCGCGCAGCCACTTGCCGACGGCGGGCGCCAGGATCTTCTGCGATGCACCGCCAGTGTAGATGCCGATGTGTCCGGTCTTGATGGCGAGCTCGGTGTAGTCGTTGTTCTCGATGTACTTCTTCATCCCGACCGTGCAAGCGGGCGGCACGAGATGGTCCCGCTCCGCGTAGATGCTGAGAATCGGCATGGTCAGGTTCTTCATGTCGACCTTGCGGCCACCCAGCTCGAGTTCACCCTTGACGAGCTTGTTCTTGTGGAGGAATTCCTTCACGAACTGACGGTACGCTTCGCCCGCTGCTGCTGGACCGCCGAACAGCCACTTCTCCATGCGCAGGAAATTCAGCAAAGCATTCTTGTCGTCGAGGGAGTCGATCAGGTCCGTGTATTTGCCGACCGCGAGATTGAACGGCGAGGCCATCAGGAACGAAACGTTCAGCTGATCGGCCGGCACATTGCCCGCGGCAGCGACCATGGTATCGACATCCGCGCCCGACGCCATGTTGAACATGAGACCGATATGCGGCTGCTCCTTGGTCCACTGGTAGGCGTGAAAGTCGATCGGAGAGACGGTCAGCACGAGATGCGCGATCTTGTCCGGGTGCAGGCACGAATAGCAGGTGCTGAGCGTACCGCCCTGGCAGATGCCGAACATCGTCAGCTTCTCCGCCCCGTTGAGATCGAGGATGACGTCGACGCACTCGTCGAGGTACCCCTCGACGTAGTCGTCGACCGTCAGGTACTTGTCGGCTGGTTTCGGATAACCCCAGTTGATCAAGTAGACGTCGATGCCCTCGTTGAGAAGATTGCGCACCAGCGAGCGGTCCGGCTGCAGGTCGGCGACCTCGTAGCCATTGATGAGCGGCGGCGTAATCACGAACGGCGTCTTCATGATCTTGCTGGCTTCGACCGTCGGCTTGTAGTGGTACACCTTGAGGCGGTCCAGTTCGAAGACCGTGTCCTTCGGCGTACTGCCGATGTCGACGTCCGCATCCTTCAGGCGGTTGAGGTTCTCGATCCCCTTCGTGAGCTTTCGGTTGATCTCGCTGATTTCGTGCGCGATGTCACTCGCCTGGATCTGAATCGGGAACACCATATTGAAGATCTCCTATTCTCGTTGTCTCGGTTCTGCAAATGACGAAGTGGTCACCGCGCAGGCGACTGCCGTCAGCCCGCCTTGGCCTTGCCGCGGCTCGCGCTGCGCGCGCCCGTCCCCTTCGCCACGACCTTGGTGCCGGTGGCTGCGGCAAGCGCCTTCTTCAGCGCCCGCACCTCGATCTTGAGGTCGTGGATGATCTTGTACGCATCGTCGATCTCTGACCGGGTGGGGATATCGAGCTGCTGGTAGATGTCCTCGAGCACCGCGCGCTGGTGGATCCGCAGCTCGTTGTTCGCGGTCGTCATCTCGTCCTGGATGGCGAGAAACTCCGGCGAATTGAAGACATGCATCAGGGTGCCGTCGGCCGAGGTGAACCAGAGCTTCATCAGATCCCGCACGGAGCTGATCTTCTCCCCCTTGGCCTTGATCTGTGCTAGGCGATCGATGGTCGCCTCGACGGCCTTGCCCATGCCTTGCGCCATCATGGTCTGGAACTTGAGGTTGGTGCGGCGCGCGTCGACCACCGCATCCACGAATCGCAGCAGCTTCGCGTTCTTCTCGCGCGTGAGGCCGGCACGGGGCATCTCGGCGAGGCCCGAGAGAAATGGGAAAAGCTCGGATTCCATCGCCAGCAGGCGGGTAAGGTTCGCGGCACCGCCGAGCGTTGCTTCGCCGAGGTGACCTGCCGTGCTCGACTGGCCCATGAAGGCGAGCCACGGCAGGAGTACGGGCGGCCAGTCCTTCCCCATGGACTGGGCGAGTTCGGTCAGATCCTTCAGCATCCCCGTGCCGCGGTCGAGCGAGGACGTCATCTGCTCGCTCCACTGCTTGGAGAAGCTTTCGAAGTCGACGCGCCAGTCCTTGCCCGCGTCGATGCTCGGCGCAACGATCTTCCACGCCTTGAGGAAGAAATCCGTAGCCCGCGTCGCCGCGCTCTGGCCGCTCAGCAGCTTGTCCACGAGCTCGCGTCCGGCATCGCTGGTGCCCTTGCCGAAAGCATCGGCGCTCTTCTTGAGCCACTCGGCCGAATCCGGCGAAGCCGCGTTCAGCGTCACGGCATTATTGAGTAGCCCCATCCACCCGTCCACCAGGCGCTTCTGCGCTTCAGTCCAGGTGTTGACGGCCGTGCCGATCTGTTCGGTAGCGTCCATTTCTTTCCTCTCTGATGATTTGTTTCATGCCGGCCGAGTGCTGGGCCGGCGGTCTCGTGATCGCTTCGCGTAGGTGTCAAATCTCAACCGTCGAGCCTTGCCGTACCGCTCGAGCCCGACAACCAAGCCGCAGGGAG
>JAEUMW010000282.1 GCA_016791345.1 Betaproteobacteria bacterium
GGAATTTATCGGCAGGTGCGCGACGGCGCAACTGCAGACCGTGCTGCCCGAAGCCCTCGCGTCAGTGAGAGACCACACGGTCGGTCACCATTGCACCTTCGCCTGCACGCTGCCGCGCGCGTGCTCTGCAAAGTGCTCGACCAAGAAATCGATGAAGGCGCGAACCTTCGCCGAGAGATTGCTCTTCTCGGCGTACACGGCGTAGACGTCCGCCGACGGCAGCGCGTAATCCTCTAGTGCGAGTTGCAGCCGACCGCTGCGCAGATACTTGGCGACATCCCATTCGGCACGCATCAACACCCCGTGACCGTCGAGCGCCCAGTTGAGAACCACCTCGCCGTCGTTGCTGCTCATGCTGCCGCGCACCTTCACCGCTTCCGTCTTGCGTCCGCGCGTGAAGCGCCAGATGCCGTAGGCCGCGTCGTCCTGGCGCAGCACGATGCAGTTGTGGCGGGCGAGATCGGCCGGTACCTGCGGCAGACCGAACTCCCTGAAATAGGCGGGCGTAGCGCAGATGAGCCGTCGGTTGTCGGCGATCCTGCGGGCCACGACCCGCGCGTCGGGCGGCTCGCCGAAACGGATACCCACGTCCAGGGCTTCTTCCGCCAGATTCAGCGGCCGATCGGTCAGGTGCAGCTGCACCGCGACTTCGGGGAACTGCTTGGCGAACTGCGAGAGGGCCGGTGCCACGTAGCCGCGGCCGAATCCGAGCGTGGCATTGACCTTGAGCAGTCCCTTCGGCGCCGCCCGCCGGCTCGCCACCAGCTGCTCCATCTCCTCGATATCCGACAGGATGCGCCGCGCATTCTCGAGATAGATCTCGCCTTCGTGGGTGAGGCTCAGCCGCCGTGTCGTGCGGTTGAGCAGACGCACTCCGAGGCGCTGCTCCAGTTGCGCGAGGCGCTTGCTGACGGCGGGGGGCGTTACCTCCAGTTCGCGCGCCGCCGCCGACAGACTCCCGGCCTTCACCAGGGAAGAGAAGAACGCGAGCTCGGAGGGTCCCGTCATTGTTAACTCCAGGGAACAGATGGCTTGAGATCAGACCCATTATATCGACCCTGTGCCGCCCTAACATGCTCTTCGAGCGGCGAGGCTTAGGCTGGAAAGAGCGGGCGCAGCGGCTCACGAGGCAGGTCGACGCGATCCCGTGTCGCCCGTGCCGCCCCCCTTGAGGGGCAAACCTGACAGAGAGAGGAGAACGCAATGCGTGAGTACAAGATTGCCGCTGTTCCGGGCGATGGCATCGGCCCCGAAGTGATCGCCGCCGGTCTCGAGGTGCTGGAAGAGTGCGCCCGCCGCGACGGCGGGTTCAAGCTGAAGGTGGAGCATTTCGACTGGGGCTCCGACTACTACAAGAAGCACGGCGTCATGATGCCGGCCGGCGGCGCGAACGCGCTGCGCCGCTTCGACGCCATCTACTTCGGCGCGGTGGGCGCTCCCGACGTGCCCGACCACATCACCCTGTGGGGACTGCGCCTGGCGATTTGCCAGCCGCTCGACCAGTACGCGAACGTGCGTCCCACGCGCATTCTGCGCGGCATCCAGAGCCCGCTGCGCAACGTCGGCGAGAAGGAGCTCGACTGGGTGATCGTGCGCGAGAACTCCGAGGGTGAATACGCCGGCGTCGGCGGCCGTGCCCACCAGGGCCTGCCGGAGGAAGTCGGTACCGATATCACCATCTTCACCCGCACCGGTGTGTCGCGCATCATCCGCTACGCATTCGAGCTGGCACGCTCGCGTCCGCGCAAGCTTCTTACCGTCGTCACCAAGTCCAACGCACAACGCCACGGCATGGTGATGTGGGACGAGATCGCCGCCGAGGTCGCGCAGGAGTTCCCCGACGTGACCTGGGACAAGATGCTGGTCGACGCGATGACGATGCGCATGGTGCTGCGCCCGCAGACCCTTGACACCATCGTCGCGACCAACCTGCACGCCGACATCCTCTCGGATCTCGCCGCCGCGCTGGCTGGGTCCCTGGGGATCGCACCGACCGCCAACCTCAACCCGGAGCGCAAGACGCCTTCGATGTTCGAGCCGATTCACGGCTCCGCCTTCGACATCACCGGCAAGGGCATCGCCAACCCCATCGCAACTTTCTGGACCGGCTCGATGATGCTCGAACACCTCGGCGAGAAGGCGGCTGCGGCAAGGTTGATGGCGGCCGTGGAGGCGGTCACCGCCGACAAGTCCCTGCATACCCCCGACCTCGGCGGCAAGGCAACCACCGCCGACGTCACCAAAGCGGTCTGCGAAGCCATGGTCGGCTAGCGACGGCGCCGGCGCGCCAGACCCGCATCCCCGGCGCCCCGCGGCGCCGGGCAGCCCCCAAGACGGGCGCCACTCGCGCCCAACGACGAAGCCCCGCACGGCACCGTGACAGAGGGTCGGGGGCGGCTTCGTCCCCAACGCCTCTGGAGGAGGACGTCATGTTTCGCCGCTTCTTTGGAAAACTCTATGTTCAGGTTCTGATCGGCGTCACTGCCGGTGTGCTTCTCGGCTACCTCGAGCCCACCTGGGGTGCCGAGCTCAAGCCTTTGGGTGACGGTTTCATCCGGCTCATCAAGATGGTCTTCGCGCCGGTGATCTTCGCCACCGTCGTGCTCGGCATCGCGCGAATGGAAAACATGAAGGAGTTGGGGCGCGTCGGTGTCCGCGCCCTCGTCTACTTCGAGGTCCTTTCCACCTTCGCCCTGGTGCTGGGGCTCGTCGTCGTCAACGTCATGCAGCCGGGCAGCGGCATGAACATCGATCCGGCCACGCTCGACACCAAGTCGATCGCCAACTACACGGCCACGACGGCGAAGCCCGCCGGGTTCGTCGATTTCGTGCTCAACCTCATTCCGGCGAGTGTGGTCGACGCCCTGGCGCGCAACGACATCCTGCAGATCCTGGTGTTCGCGACGTTCTTCGGCATTGCGCTCTCGCACATCGGCCCGCGCGCGAAACCGGTGGTCGACTTTCTCGACTCCTTCGTGCACGGCATCTTCGCGATCGTCGGCATGGTCATGCGACTCGCCCCCATCGCTGCGTTCGGTGCGATGGCATTCACCGTCGGCAAGTACGGCTTCGGCTCGATCGTGTCGCTCGGCAAGCTGATGCTCACCATGTATGTCACCTGCTTCCTTTTCGTGGTGATCGTCCTCGGCAGTGTGTCGCGCATCGCAGGCTTCAGCCTGTGGAAACTGCTCAGGTACATCAAGGACGAAATCTTCACGGTGCTCGCCACCAGTTCGTCCGAGTCGGTCGTGCCGCAGATGATGCGCAAGCTGGAGAACGCCGGCGTCTCCAAGCCCGTGGTCGGTCTGGTGATCCCCTCGGGCCTCACCTTCAACCCGGACGGTCAGTGCATCTACTACACGATGGCGGCGATCTTCATCGCCCAGGCGACGAACACGCCGCTGACGCTGACCGACCAACTGGTGGTGCTGGGCGTGCTGCTCCTGACTTCGAAAGGATCGGCCGGCGTCACCGGGTCGGGATTCATCACGCTCGCTGCGACTCTGGCGTCGCTCGGCACCATCCCGGTGGCCGGCATGGTGCTGCTTCTCGGTGTCGACCGGTTCATGTCGGAGGCACGTGCGATCACCAACACCATCGGCAATGCGGTGGGCACTCTGGCGATCAGCCGCTGGGTGGGGACGACGGACCGCGCGCGCCTGGCGACCGTTCTCGACGGCAAGGTCGACGCCGAGGATCTCGACGCGCTCTACGAATTCGATCCGGTCACCGACCCACACGCCAGGCAGGCTGCCTGAGCCCGAGACCGCAGGTAATACCCCGTGCTTCGGAGAAGCCGTCCGCCTCGCGCGGACGGCAACCGCCCTGAAGTGCTGTTAGAACGACCCGGCGATCGCCCGCGCGCAGAAGGCCATCAGAGGCTGCGGCAGGATGCCAAACAACAGCAGGGCGAGACCATTCACACCGAGCAGAAGCTTGACTTCAGGATTCGGCCGGATCGCCGCCGTGTCGGCCGGGGCATCGAAGTACATGAGCTTCACCACCCGCAGGTAGTAGAAGGCCCCGATGAGCGAGCAGATCACCGCGAACACCGCCAGCCAGACATGGCCCACCTCGAGCGCGGCGGAGAGGACGGAAAGCTTGGCGTAAAAACCCACCGTGGGCGGTACGCCGGCGAGCGAGAACATCGTGAGCAGCATGAGGAACGCGTGCCACGGGTTGCGCTGATTGAGGCCCTTGAAGTCCTCGATGTTCTCCGCTTCGAACCCCTCGCGCGAGAGCAGCATGATCATGCCGAAGGAGACGAGCGTCATCAGCACATAGGTGACGACGTAGAACATCGCGGCGCTGAAGCCGTCGGTCGTTCCGCTGAGGATGCCGAGCAGCACGAAGCCCATGTGCGAGATGGTGGAATAGGCGAGCATGCGCTTGATGTTGGTCTG
>JAEUMW010000283.1 GCA_016791345.1 Betaproteobacteria bacterium
TCACGCGGCAGCCACGGCGCGCGAAGGACTTGCGGTGAGCTGCTCGGCACACGCGGCAACCCTGCTTCCCCTGGAGAAGATCAGGCGTCGCGTCGAAGGACCGATAGACGACGGCTGGTTCGTTCCGACGCGGCTCCTCGATGCCCGCTGGCTGCAGACCGCGGAAGGACGATCGATGTGCACTGGTTTCGTTCTCGGCGCGGACCGCCGTCAGGCTCTGGCGCGCAGCGAGGCGCTGAAGACGCTGCTGGGAGCTTGAGCGCGCGAAGAACGCCGGAAGGCGCCATTCCGCGCGAGCAGGATGCAGCACCGCATTTTTCCGAACAACCGGGAACGCCGCGCGACCGCTGCGTTTGCAACGGCCGCGTGGGTGAAACCGCTCAAACCCGCATCTTGCGCACTATTTCCCGAACGGCGCCGGCCGCGGAGTCTTGTCGGTCGACGGCGGAAGCACCGGCAACTGGAAGCTCGGTTGATCGCCGGTGAGCGTCTTCAGGAACGCAACGATCTCAGCATTCTCCTGTGGCGTGAATTTCTTCCCGAGTTGCAGCCGCCCCATCGTGTCGACCGCTTCCGGGAGGGTGTTCGCGGCACCGTCGTGGAAGTAGGGATAGGTCATCTCGACGTTGCGCAGCGTCGGCACTTTGAAGTTGAAGCGGTCACCATCCTTGCCGGTGACGGCACTGCGACCTTCCGCCGTGCTCTTGGCCTTGTAGGGCTCGACGATCCCCATCTTCTGGAAGGAGCTGCCGCCCACCGCCGGACCGTTGTGACAGGCGATGCAGCCGCTTTCCTTGAAGAGCTTGTAGCCCGCCAGTTCTTCCGGCGTGAGTGCGTCCTTCCTGCCGAGCAGCCACTGGTCGAAGCGCGAGTTCGGCGTGACCAGCGTCTTCTCGAATTCGGCGATCGCTGCCGTCACCTCGTCGATGGTGACCTTGTCGGTGCCGAAGACCTGCTTGAATTCCCGCTGATAGCCGGGAATGGATTCCAGCACGTTGATCGCCAGGGTATGACTGAACGCCATCTCACCCGGGTTCGCGATCGGGCCGCCGGCTTGTGCCTTGAGGTCTGCCGCGCGGCCATCCCAGAACTGTGCGACGTTCAGGCTGGAGTTGAGCACGGTCGGCGCATTGATCGGACCCTGCTGCCACTTGTCCCCGATGGAGGTCGGGATGTTATCGGTGCCTCCCATCGAGAGGTTGTGACAGGAGTTGCAGGAGATGAACCCTGATTTCGACAGGCGTGGATCGAAATAGAGCTTCTTGCCGAGTTCTGCCATCCCGAGGTTGATCTGCTTCGGTGGCGTGATCGGCTGGATCGGTTCGTCAGCTGCGGCAGCGAAGTTGCACCACGCGGCGGCCAGCAGTGCGATGAGGACAAGGATTCTCACTCTTACACCCCCTGCTTATAGGTTGATTATGTTCTTGAAACATACCACTCCGCTATGCGGCGGGCTTGACGCAGATCAACGACTCGATTGGCCGTCAGGGGATAGGCGGAACGGCCGTATTTCCGCTCCGAGCTGCGACGTTTCGGGGCACGGAAGCGGCATCGAAGCAGCGTACCGTCCTGTCTCCTTCCGTGATATCGGTGTCGCACTTCCGATCAACCGAAACCTCCGGACACGCGTTAGGGCATAGCAGCAACCAAGAAGGAGATGTCACATGTTCGCGAGCAAGCGGGTCGCAGCGATGGTCATTGCACCTTGCCTCATGGCCGCCACGGCGACACCGGCGCATGCCAACGGTTACGGTTACGGATGGGGAGCATTCGCCGCCGGCACGGTGGCGGGACTGGCTGTAGGAGCTGCGATGGCACCGCGACCGGTCTACGCCTACCCGGCTCCGGTGGTCGTTCCCGGACCGGTGGTGGCCTATCCGCCGCCCCCCGTGGTTCGCTATGGGCCGCCGATGGCGGTATACGGCCCGCCAGTGGTTGTCGTGCCGCCACCCCCGCGCGTCATCTATGCGCCTCCCCCTGCTGTGGTCGTCTATCCCGGCTACAGAGCCTGGTAAGGCTGCGGGACTCGTCTCTCACTGACCATCCGCGGGTGGCGGACCCACGGTGCGCTTGTTGCCCTCGGCATCGATTGCCACGTACGTCAGCAGCGCGTCGGCGACCTTCACCACGCGCCTGAGATCCGCCCAGGGCTGGCTGTAGACGCCGACGCCGACGGTGACCGAGGTGGTCCCGGTGCGCGTCACATGGGCGTAGAAGCTCACCAGGTCGCCGACGGCCACCGACTGCTTGATGACGAACGAATTGACGGCGACGGTCGCCACGCGCCCGTGGGCGCGACGCATCGCCGCGATGCCTCCGGCCATGTCCACGTGGGACATGATCCAGCCGCCGAAGATATCCCCGTTCGGATTCGCATCCGCCGGCATGGCGACGACGCGAAGCTCCGCATGTCGCCGCGCGGGCAATCCGATGGAATCGAGCTCTTCCGGACTCGTCGGCGCGTCGTAATCGTGTGGGGGCATGTCGATGTTCCCTGGTCAGTAGTTCGCGCCGCCTCTCATGCGGGTGTTGCGCGATTACCTGCGCTCGGCACGCAGGCGCGCTCACCCGTTACGCGGCCTGTGACCGCGCGGCTTCGAGGATAGTCCAAAGGCAGCCTTTCGGGCTTGCCGCCTGAATTTCCGCCAGCACGCGCTCGTGCTCGGCAAGTTCGTCGGCGGTTGGAATCACGACGAGAATGGCGGGACGGGCGTCTCCCCCGTTAAGTCCTGCATCCCATGCAGGCGCTTCCTCCAGCTCCATCGCGAGACTCTCCTGCCCACGAGTCATCGCGAGGTACACCTCGGCGAGCAGGCGCGCGTCGAGCAGCGCACCGTGCAGCGTTCGCGCGGAGTTGTCCACCTGGTAACGCTCGCACAGCGCGTCCAGACCGTTGCGCTTGCCCGGATGCAGGTTCTTGGCAAGCTGCAGGGTGTCCGTGACGGTCGCGCAGCAGGTTTGGATCGACTCGCGTCCCACGCTCGCGAGCTCGGCGTTCAAGAAGGCGAGGTCGAAGGGCGCGTTGTGGATGACGAGCTCCGCGCCCTGCAGAAACTCGAGCAGCTCGTCTACGACGTCGCGAAACTTTGGCTTGTCCTGCAGGAATTCTGCGGTGATGCCATGCACCTGCAAGGCGCCAGCGTCACTCTCGCGCTCCGGATTCAGGTAGTGGTGAAACCGGTTGTCCGTGACCTGGCGGCCGACCACTTCCACCGCCGCAACCTCGATGATGCGGTGGCCGAGAGCGGGATCCAGGCCGGTGGTTTCAGTGTCGAGGATGACTTGTCGCATGGATGGCAGACTCTAGACGGTCGCAGATGCCGATCCCCGGGGCATGGCAGAATTAGCGGGTGCCTGCCGGCACGCCCTTGTTGGCGAGCGCGTCCGCCCGTTCGTTGCCGTCGTGACCCGCATGCCCCTTCACCCAGATCCACTGCACGTCGTGCCGGGCCGCGAGTTCATCCAGCCGGCGCCACAGGTCCGTGTTCTTGACCGGCTTGCCGTCGGCAGTGCGCCAGCCGCGCCGCTTCCAGTTTGCGATCCACGCGCTGATGCCCTGCTGGACGTAGCGTGAATCCGTGTGCAGTCGCACCCGGCAAGGCCGATTCAGCGCGGACAGGGCTTCGATGACGGCGACGAGTTCCATGCGGTTGTTCGTCGTGACGGGCTCTCCTCCGCACAGCTCCCGCTCCTTGCCCTCGAACCGCAGCAGCGCACCCCATCCCCCCGGTCCGGGATTCCCCTTGCACGCGCCGTCGGTGTAGACGTCGACGAAGTCTCCGGCGGTCACTCTTGTTCTTTGGCGACAAGGCGCAACCGCCCTCTCGCCACCTGCTGCGTCGCCGAGGCCAACGCCTCGTTGGGAAGAAGTCGTTCGTTCCACTTCGGCGTGATGACGCGCATGCCCGGCACGCGCTTGACCGCGTCGAGGAAGTAAACCCCGCCGGCGATCGGCCACCAGCGGTCGCCCGCGGCCTCCAAGAAACGAAAGCGATTGAGCCACTGCTCACGGCCGAAAGGCGGTGCGTAACAGCTCATGCAGCCGCCCACGACCTCGAAGCCCAGCAGGGCGAGCCAGTCCTTGAGCCGCGGCAGGGTGATGAAGCGTCCGCACCAGGGATATTGGTCACTGCGTTTGAGCGCGCGCCGCAAGCCCCACAGGCTCCGGGGGTTGAATCCGGTGACGATCAGATGTCCCTCCGGCACGAGCACGCGCTGCACCTCACGCAGTATCTGGTGCGGGTGCACCGCGAACTCCAGCACATGCGGAAGCAGGCAGACGTCCACGCTGTTCGCAGCAATCGGCAGGTACGCGGGATCGCACTGCAGCTGCACGGGACCCGAAGCGCCCGCGCGGCAGCGCAGCGGAATCCGGCTTGCGCGCAGGAAGTCGTGCTCGGGCAGCCCGATCTGCACTGCGTTGTAGCCGAAAAGGTCGGCGACCACCCCGTCGAGATATGCGAACTCCCGCTCCAGCAGATACTCGCCGAGCGGCGACGCCAACCAGTCCAGCAACGAAAGCGGGGGATTCTGCATGGGTTCAGATACGGCTATGATCCAACGTCATGAATGGAACCATCGAGGTGGTGCCGATCCCGGCATTCCGCGACAACTACATCTGGTGCCTGCGCAATGCCACCCATGCGGTGGTGGTCGACCCGGGAGACGCGGAACCGGTGTTCGCCTACCTCGCCCGCCAGCACCTCACCCTCTCGGCAATTCTCGCCACTCATCACCATAACGACCACATCGGCGGCATAGGCGCCCTGGTCGAGCGCCACCAGGTGCCGGTCCATGCGCCGTACGATGAGCGCATCGACAACGTCACCGACCGCGTGCGCGAAGGCGGGACCGTGCGCCTTCGCGATCTCGATCTCATGCTGCAGGTCATTGAAATCCCTGGGCATACGCTCACACACGTCGCCTATTATGGGGCAAACATGCTCTTCTGTGGCGACACGCTCTTCGCCTGCGGCTGCGGCAGACTGTTCGAGGGAACACCGCAGCAGATGGTCGAGTCTTTGGCGAAGCTCGCACGCCTGCCGGACGAAACCCGGGTCTACTGCGGGCACGAGTACACGCAATCCAACCTGCGCTTTGGAAGGACCGTGGACCCATCCAACCCGATCCTGGAAGACTGGGCGCACGAGGCCGATGATCTGCGACGCCGGGATCGACCGACCCTGCCGACCCCGCTTGCCCGCGAGAAGCACGCCAATCCATTCCTCCGCTGCGACGATCCCACGATCGTCGCGGCCGCGAGCCGCGCGGCGGGCAAACCCCTCGACGGCGCGGTGCCGGTGTTTGCCGCGCTGCGGGAGTGGAAGAACCGCTTCTGACCGTTCCTTCGGTTCAGTGCACCGTTTGGCGGCTCCTCGGGCGATGCGTGAGGCTGCACGACTTTTGCCTTGACCCTGCCGTCCGGCCTTGGTTAACATGCCTGCAATAAGCGGAGGGGGAAACATCGATGCGACAACCCTTTACGGCGGTTTTTGCAAGTGCGCTCGTAATCCTTAGCCAACCTGCCGCTTTTGCGGAAGATACCTCCGCCTCCGCAGCGTCGACCGCGTCATTCGCCGCCGTCCGCGTCGCCGAAAACACCGGCGGCGTAGCTGCGACCGATATGGTCACCGAGCAAGTGCCTGTCACCGTGACGGTGGTCGCCGAGGGGCACGATCTGACCGTTCCGTCATCCTCGCTCTGGGAACGCGTCCGCTTTGGTTTCGCCATGCCGGACTGCACCAGCCCGCTTGTGGCCGAGCATCTGGCCGACTATCTCAATCGCCCCGAGTCCATCACCCGCATGCTGGATCGCAGCCGGCGCTACCTCTATCACGTGGTGGACGCGGTCGAAAAACGCGGAATGCCCACTGAACTCGCGTTGCTGCCGATGATCGAGAGCGCGTACAACCCGACCGCGTTGTCGTCGGCGCGAGCCTCTGGCATCTGGCAGTTCATCCCGTCCACCGGGCGCGTCTACGGGCTCGATCAGAACGCCTGGTACGACGAGCGGCGGGATGTCGTGCAGGCCACCCAGGCTGCCCTGGATTATCTGGAAAAGCTGTACGAAATGTTCGGCAGCTGGGATCTCGCCCTTGCCGCGTACAACGCCGGCGAGGGGACGGTATCCCGCGCGATAGCCCGCAACGAGGCCGCGGGACTGCCTACCGACTACGTCAATCTGCCGCTGCCCACGGAAACCCGGAACTACGTGCCAAAGCTGCAGGCGGTCAAGCAGCTGGTCGCCACGCCGAAGCGCTATGGCATCGCGATCCTCGATATCCCGAATCAACCGTACTTCTCGACGGTTTCGACGCGGCGCCAGATGGACGCGGAGACGGCAGCCCGCTTGGCGGGAATTCCTCTCTCGGAGTTTCTTTCCTTGAATCCGGCGTACAACCGTCCGGTTCTCATGCCAGAGGACTCGCGACCGGTAGTCGTTCCGACCGAGAAGGTCGACCAGTTCGCCACGAATCTCTTGCGGAATGACGGGCCGCTCGTCACGTGGCAGACCTATCGCGTGAGCCGGAAAGACCGCATCGACCGTGTCGCCGTCCGCTTCGGGATGTCCGCCGTGCGACTGGCGGAAGTCAACAACCTCTCGGTGGGATCTCGACTCTTCCCAGGCCAGGCATTGCTGGTGCAGGCGCCGGGGCAGGCAGGCAACCGCGTCGGCGAACTCGATGCAGCAACGCTTGCCGGACTGGGAGTCGTGGATAACGATCCGAAGCCAGTCGGTTCACCCCAGTTCACCGGCAGGTCCAGGATCGGGGCAGCCACTTCGACGAAGGTCAGCCAGAAGGCGCTCGCGCCTCAACCCAAGCTTACGGCGAGTCCCAACAAGGCTGCGCCGGTGAAGCAGGCAGCACGCTCGCGCGATGTGAAGCCCGCCGCGTCGAAAAAGACCTTGGTCGCCCGGGCCGGACGTTAGCCGGTCCGGCTCTCACATCGGATAGAGATGGCAGCGCACCCGATGGGTGCGCGAGAGTGATGTCTCGGCTGGATACCGCTGCCTGCAGATCTCCTTCGCCTGCGGACAGCGCGGATGAAAATGGCATCCCTCCGGCGGTCGTGCGGGTGATGGCAATTCGCCGCGCAGCCGAATCGCTTCCCGCCTGGTCCCCGCCTCCACCGACGGCACTGAAGAGAGCAGCGCCTGCGTGTAGGGGTGCCGAGGGCTGCCAAGCACCTCTTCCACCGTTCCGTGTTCGACGATGCGCCCGAGGTACATCACCGCTACCTCGTGCGCCAGGAACTCGACGACGGAAACATTGTGAGTGATGAATAGATAGGCAAGCCCGAGCCGACTCTGCAGATCGCGCAGCAGGTTGAGGATCTGCGCCTGCACCGAGACGTCGAGGGCGCTGGTCGGCTCATCGCAGATCACCACGCGCGGTTCGACCGCGAGGGCGCGTGCGATGGCGATGCGCTGGCGTTGCCCGCCGGAGAATTCGTGCGGGTAGCGGTCACGCATGTCGGGAGCAAGACCCACCTGGCGCAGCAGTTCATCCATTCGTGCGCGGCGGTCCTGCGCATTACGGCCCGCTCCCAACGAGACCATCCCCTCTTCGACGATTTCCCCCACGCGCATGCGCGGGTTGAGCGAGGCGTACGGGTCCTGAAAGATGATCTGCAGTTCGCGCCGGTGTGCTCGCATTGCCGACGGGTCGAGTTCGAGCAGATCAACGCCGCCGAAATCGACGCGCCCCGCTGTCGTCGTGACGAGCCGGAGAATGCCGCGTGCGACCGTGGTCTTGCCGCAGCCCGACTCCCCGACCAGCGCCAGCGTGCGTCCCGCCGCGATCCCCAGAGACACGCCATCGACGGCCTTCACGTGTCCCTTCACCCGCCTCAAGAGACCTTCGCGGACCGGGAAGTGAATCTTGAGGTCCGCGACGCTGAGCAGCACGCTTGAAGCCGCTGGCGTGGTGTCGCCCTCGACCTGAACGCTACCGGTGAACGTAGAACTCTGGTGACCGGGTTGCGCCGTCGGCTCTCCCCTCTGCACCGGCGCGTCATACAAATGGCAGCGCACACCACGGCCTTCAGCCAGCTCGTGCCAGTCCGGTGCAACTTCGTGACATCGATGCCAAGCCCGCTCGCACCGTTCGGCGAATCTGCAGCCCGTGAAACGGCGCGTGAGCGAGGGCACGCCGCCGCGAATGACGGCAAGACCTGCACCGCGCTTACCACGCGCGGGAAGCGCCGCAAAGAGCTTTTGCGAGTACGGGTGCAGCGGTTCGCGAAAGAATTCCTCGCGGCGCGCGCTTTCCACGACGTGACCCGCATACATGACGCCGACCCGGTGCGCTGATTCGGCAACCACGCCGAGGTCGTGGGTGATGAGCAGGATCGCCATGTCGTTCGCGCGCTGCAGTTCGCGCAGCAGTTCCAGCACCTGCGCCTGGATCGTCACGTCGAGCGCCGTCGTAGGCTCGTCTGCCAGCAGCAGACCCGGTCCGCTGGCGAGCGCCGTCGCGATCATGACCCGCTGTTTCATGCCCCCGGAGAGCTGGAACGGATACTCGTGAACACGGCGGGAGCTGTCCGGGATGCCGACCGCATCGAGCAGTTCGATCGCACGGCCACACCTCGTCGCGCGGTCGAGATTGTCGTGACACGCAAGGGCCTCGACGATCTGATCGCCCACGGTCATGACCGGATTCAGGCTCGTGCCCGGCTCCTGGAAGATCATGCCGATGCGCACGCCACGGACATCCCGCATCGCGGACTCGGGCAGCGCGAGCAGATCCCTTCCCTGAAGATGCACACTCCCGCCGACGATCCGTCCGACGTCGGGCAGCAGTCGCGTGATCGAGAGCGCAGCCATCGACTTCCCGCACCCGGATTCCCCGAGCAGGGCAAACGTCTCACCGCGCCGGATATCAAACGAAAGTCCGTCGACCGCGCGCACTGTTCCCGCCGCCGTGTCGAGTACGGTCTGCAGGCCCCTGACCTGCAGCAGGACTTCCGCGCTCACCGCATCGCGCCTTCGACAGCGAGTGCTGGGCTCACCGTGCCCTCAGTGTCGTCGACAGTCGTGCGGGCGCGCACGCGCACCCGTGGGTCGAATGCATCGCGCACGGCGTCTGCAAACAGGTTCGCCGCCAGCACCAGGAGGAACATGAAAACAAACGCTGCGGCGAGCGACCACCAGACCATCGGCTCACGCGCCATTTCCAGGCGCGCGCCGTTGATCATCGTGCCGAAGCTGATCATCGACGGGTCGACGCCCACGCCGACGTAGGACAGCACCGCTTCGGCGAGTACCAGGCCGCTGAAATCCATCACGATGGCGATGAGCACGATGTGCATCACATTCGGCAGTATGTGGCGTGTGATGATCCGCAGGCGTCTTACGCCGAACGCCTGAGCCGCCTGGATGTAGTCCATCTCGCGCAGTTTCAGCGCCTCTCCTCGCAGCAGCCGACACAGCCCGGTCCAACTCGTCATGCCGAGGATGATGCAAAGGAAGAGAAGCCGGAAGTCGGCGCGGTGGCTCACTGTCTCGAACATGTCGGCATGTGTGTCCATGTAGACCTGGGTCGTCAGCACGGCAGCCGCGATCAGCAGTACGCCGGGAATCGAATTGAGCGTCGTGTAGAGATACTGGATGACATCGTCGGTGCGACCGCCGAAATAGCCCGCCATGATGCCGAGCAGGAGCGCGAGCGGAAGCGTCACCAACGTCGTCAGCGTACCGATCACGAGTGCGGTGCGAATACTCTTGAGCGAAAGGTAGAGCACGTCCTGCCCCACCTTGTCGGTGCCGAGGACGTGATACTCGGCGGCCAGCGAGAAGACGGGCCCTGCGACAAGCAGGAGCACACCCACGGTGATCAGAATCACGTTCCACGGAATCCCCGTCACCCCGCGCCACACGTCGCGGTGCATCGTGCTGAACGTCGTGCGGCGACGGCGCGCAAGGGTCAGCGTGACGAGAACGTCGGCGAGTAGCCACAATCCGCCACCATAGGCGACGCCGCGCGCGGTGCGCATGCCAATGTCGGGAATGCGCTCGGTGGCCGGATCGCGCAGATGCGCACCGCCGTGAAGCAGGCGCGGATACTCCCGGATCTGGCGCCCGTCCGGAAGTTCGATCGTCTCCTTGGCGAACAGGTGTGCCGCGAGCGGCGCGGAGTAGGTCTTCTCCTTGCGCTCCCGCAGCGGTGCGAGCAGCACGTCGAGAAGCGACAACACCTCGACGGCATAGGATCTCTCGCTGCCGTTACCGCCGCCCGAAACCAGCGGGCGGAAGTGCAGAGAATCGACCAATCCAATTCCCAGAAACAGCGCCAGAACCACCAGGGCCGCCATGCCGGCGCGCGACTGCGCAAGCCGCCGCCACGGCGCGATAAGGTGTTCCTTGCGACGAATGTAAAAGCCGAACGCAAGTGTCCCTGCGAGCAGCAGAAAAACGAGCGCGTCCGTCCAGAGGACGACGATCTTGAGATCGCTCATTCGAGTCGGATGCGCGGATCCACCAGCGTATAGGAAATGTCGGTGAGCAGAAGTCCGACGATGTAGAGAAAGGAGCCCAGGAACACCATCGCCCGCACCACTGCGAAGTCCTGACTACCAATGGCATCGATGGTGTAGCTGCCGAGCCCCGGAATGCCGAAGAAGGATTCCGTTACCAGACTCCCCATGAAGAGCAATGGAATGACCACCACTGCACCCGTGAGGATCGGGATCATGGCGTTCCGCAAGACGTGCGTGAAGAGCACACGCAGCTCGGACAAGCCCTTGGCGCGCGCCGTACGGACATAATCCTTGTTCATCTCCTCCAGGAAGATCGTGCGGTACCAGCGCGTGCGCTCGCCCAAGCTTGCCACGAGCGCGACGAGCACCGGCAGCACCAGAAACTTCACGGCGTCGATACCGTCTCCGAAACCGGAGATCGGCGCCAGCCGCCAGACCTTGCTCACGACATACTGCCCGCCGATGATGTAGAACATCCCGGAAATGGACATGAGTGCCACGCACAGCACGACGCCGGAGAAGTCGACGTAGGTCGCGCGGAAGAACGCGAGCAGCAACGAGAAGGACACGTATGCCAGCAGCCCGATGAGAAACACCGGCAGCGCGATGGCAAGGCTGGGTCCCATCCGCATGCGGATCTCGCGACCGATGTCGCGTCCATCGTCCGCGCGCCCGAAATCGAAGGCAAAAAGCCGCACGGACTTCTCGAAAAAGATGGTGTCGGTCAGGCGCCTGGTGCCCTCGGCCTGCGCGTTGTACAGAAGTGGCTTGTCGTAACCCCGCTCGGACTTCCACTTCGCGATGGCGTCCGGTGTCACTCGCTTCGCGCCGAGTTGGATGCGCGCCATGTCGTCGGGGGTGTTGACGACGAAGAAGAGCGCGAAGGTGACGAGATTCACCCCGATCAGAATCGGAATCGCATAGGCGATTCGCCGCACCAGATAGCTAAGCATGCGTCGCGGCGCGCCGCTCGCGGCGACGGTAGGCGATCCACGCAGGGCTTACGACGGCAACGAGCGCGACCAGCACAAGCGCGAGCGGCCACCACACCGGAGCGTTCCACTCCCGCCGCTTCTCCTGCCGCAGCGGCGGGTCGATGCGGACGTACTTGAGTCCGTTGCGCGCCATCTGGTTCGGCTTCTGGTTGAAGACCCAGGGCTGATACAGGTTGTATTCCTTCGGATGCAGCCCCCAGACCCAGGGCGCATCGCGTCGCGCGATCTCCAGCATCTCGTCGATGATGGCCTGTCGCTCCCCGCCATTCTCCATGTTGCGCATCCGTTCGAAGAGCCGGTCGTATTCCGGATTGGCGTAGTTTGCCGAGTTCTCCCCGTCGTGCCGCGCCCGGCTCTGCGGTCCGTAGAGGAGGAACAGGAAATTCTCCGGATCGGGATAGTCGCCGTTCCAGCCCCACTGGAAAATCTGCGCATTCCCCTTGCGGATCTTGTCCTGAAAGCGGTTGTAGTCGGTCGCCCGCACCACGAGCTGCAGATTGAGCTTGGCGAACTGCTTGCGAATCCAGTCGAGCCGCGCCTTGTCGTCCGGCCCGCGCGCCGTGACATCGAGATTGAGCACGAGCGGCTTGCCCGTTGCCGTCTCGACGCCGTCGGGATAACCGGCCTCGGCCAGCAACTGCCGCGCCTCCGCGATCGACTTGCGCTGCGGCTTGCCGTCGATCCACTCGTAGACATAGGGATTGACGCCACCCGAACCCTCGCGATGGCCGAAGATCGCGGGCGGTATCGGGCCCTGCGCCGGAATGCCGCGGCCGTTGGCGAAGATCGCGATGTATTCCTCGTAGTCCATGGCGATGGAGATCGCCCGGCGCAGCTTTCGCGCACGCTCACTGTCTGCGCCAACCACCGGATCGAGCATGTTGAAGCCCATGTAGATATCACTGGGAGCGACCGACGTGCTCAGCCGAATCCCCTTCTCCTGCATGGAATCGGTGAGCCCGATGTCGCCCTGACTCGATACGGCGACCGCCTGATCGAACGTGTCCGAGCTGATGCCGGATGCGTCGTAGTAACCCTGCAGAAACTTGTTCCAATAGGGAATGCTCTCCTTCTCCAGACTGAACACCGCCCTGTCGAGAAACGGCAGCGGCTTGCCCGCGTCCTTGAGCAGCCCGCGTTCTGCGTCCCCCGGCTCGCCCTCGCTGGGGAACGTCTCGCCACTGAAGTTCGGGTTGCGCTCCAGGACCATGCGACGGTTCGGGTTGTTGGTGGTGAGCATGAACGGGCCGGTGCCGACCGGATACCAGTCGAGCGTGAGATTGCGTTCCGCCATGCCCGGCTGCGCGAAGAAGCGATCCGCCTCTTCCGGCACCGGCGCGAAGAAGGGCATGGCGAGCCAGTATGCGAACTGCGGATACTTGCCCTTGAGCTTGATGCGATAGGTATACCGATCGACGACTTCGACCCCCGACAGCGGGAATCGTCCAAGATCGAGGTACGTGTTCTTGCGTCCGTCCCGCGTGAGTTGCTCGTCCGCCTGCCTGAGTTGCACCGCGAGTTCCTTGAGACCGACGATGTACTCGCTCATGAGCCCGAAGATGGGCGAATGCAATCGCGGATGCGCAAGACGCTTGATCTGATACACGTAGTCATCGGCGGTGAGCTCGCGCGTGCCTGTTTCTGGAAAGTCCTTGAGCTCGTATATCGGCGCCAGGTCCTGTGGCGAAATATCGTGGTAACGGTAGCGACCCGCAGCGTCCCTGGCAAAGGCTGCGTGCGGCTGATAGAGAATGCCCGGCCGGATGCGGATCTCGTACACGCTGTGAGCCACGGCAGCACCGTCGGCGTCATCCGGCAGCCGCTCCCCCTTGTCATCCAGATACACCGGGCGAGGCACCGCGACTGCCGTCTGCGGAATCAGCTCGTACGGTCGCTTGTAGTAGTGATACTGCAGCGGCGGCTGGTAGACCTGCGACGTGAAGGTCGCTTCGTTCTCGCTGTAGGACTGCACCGGATCGAGGTGCTTGGGTCGCTCCGTGAACGCCGAGTAGTAGATGTTCGCGCCCGCGTCCTGCGCGGGATAAGGATCGTTCCAGGGAGTGCCCGAACAGCCAACGAGACATCCGGTGAGGATCAGGGCACGGATCCAGGTCATTGAGGGGTAGTCGAGTAGCGGCACGAAACCCGCGCCGAATCGGGGCGTCATGCTTTACGCTATACTGAGTGTTTTCATTCCGACGCTGCCACCATGGGATTTCTCGCCGGCAGGAAAGTTCTCATTACCGGACTCGTCAGCAGCCGCTCGATCGCATACGGCGTGGCGCAGGCCGCGCGCCGGGAAGGTGCCGACTTGGCATTCACCTATCAGGGCGAGCGCGTGCGAGACCGGGTGGTGAAGCTGGCGGAGGAATTCGGCACGGATCTGGTGTTCCCGTGCGACGTGGCGGAAGATGCCCAGATCGACGCGGTGTTCACGGAGCTCGCGAAGCGCTGGGATGGACTCGACGGCTTGGTGCATTCGATCGCCTTCGCGCCGCGCGAGGCGCTCGCGGGCGAGTTCCTCGACGCGCTGAGTCGGGACGGATTCCGCATCGCGCACGACATCAGCAGCTACAGCTTCCCTGCGCTCGCCAAGGCAGCCAGGCCGATGATGCAGGGGCGCCCGGCGGCGCTCGTCACGCTCACCTACCTGGGTGCCGTGCGCGCGGTCCCTCATTACAACGTAATGGGACTGGCGAAGGCGAGCCTCGAGGCAGGGGTGCGCTACATGGCGCAGAATCTGGGGCCGCAAGGCATTCGCGTCAACGGCATCTCGGCCGGGCCGATCAAGACCCTCGCCGCCTCAGGCATCGCCGACTTCGGCAAGCTCCTGAGCTACCACGAGCGCATGGCGCCGCTCAAGCGCAACATCACGATCGAGGATGTCGGCAACACCGCGGCGTTTCTGTTGAGCGATCTTGCTGCCGGCATCACCGGCGAGATTCTCTACGTCGACAGCGGCTTCAGTCACATAGCCCTCGACGTCGAGGGGACTTCCTGAACGCCTGCTCTGGCGGCTTCTTATTGGCGCTGCTGCAGCAACTCCTGATTGACGCTCACCTTCGACGCTTGACGCAGGCTCGCCAGATACGCGCTCAGATCCTCCTGGCCCGCCGCCTGATCGAGCGCGGCCGTGATTTCGTGGCGTTGCGCCGGCTGGATTTCTCCCGGTTCGATCACCTTCGTCACCTTGAGCAGGGCGTAGCTGCCTTTCCCGAAGTCCGCGCCGGCAAACGCGGGCAGTTTTGACGCGTCGACCCGAAATACCTGACGGAGCGCCTCCGGAGGCAGCCCTTCGGCGCCGGTGCGCGAGATGGTCTTGGGCTCGCTCCAGGCGATGCTGACCTGCTCTCCCGCACGCAGCTTCCCGAGCTTCGCCTGCCCCTCCTGCGCCGCAAGCTTCTGCGCCTCCTTGAGCAGGAGATTCTTCTTGATCTCCGCGCTCACGTCCGCAAATGGCTTCATGGCTGCCGGCTGATGCTCGATCACCCGAGCCGCCACGAGCGTGCTGTTTCCAGCATCGATAGCTTCGGTGTTGCGGCGGTTCTGGACTGCATCATCGGAGAATATGGCGGCGAGCACACGCGGATTGTTCAGCGCCGGGTTGTCGGCAGCGCTGCGAGTGACCCATGGGCTTTCCTGGATCGTGAGCTTGAACTCGTCGGCCGCGGGCTTGAGGCTGTCCGGTTGTTCGTAAACGAGATTCGTGAAGCTTTCCGCAGCCTCCGCGAATCGCTTCTCCGCCTTCTGGCGCCGCAACTCCTGCTCGATGCGAGACTTGGCTTGCGCAAAGTCGGTGGTCTGGGCCGGCTTGATGGCGGTGACCTTGATGATGTGATAGCCGAATTCGCTCTCGACCGGGCCGACCAGCTCGCCCACCTTCGCGCCGAACGTGGCGTCCTCGAATGGCTTCACCATCATGCCTCGTCCGAAAAATCCCAGATCTCCGCCCTTGGTCGCAGAGCCCGGATCCTGGGATTCGGATTTCGCCAGTTCGGCAAAGGTATCGGGCTTGCGCTTGAGTTGGGCGAGAAGCGTCTCCACTTTCGCCTTTGCCGCGGCCCGCTTCTCCGGCGGCGCCGATTTGTCCGCATTGATGAGGATGTGGCTCGCCTGGCGCTCTTCGGGCTTCTGAAAGCGGGCAAGATTGTGGTCGTAGTACGCGCGCTTCTCCTCGTCGCTTACCGTCATCTGACTGACCAGCGCATCCGGCGACAATACCAGGTACTGCACCCTCGCCTTCTCCGGAATGCGAAACTCATCCTGATGCGCGTCGTAGTACTGTTGCGCAGCCTCCGGGGCAAGCGTGACCCGATCGAGGAATTGCTCCGGCGCGATCACGGACCATCTCACTTCGCGTTTCTGGTCGCGCAATCGCGCGAGCCGGTCCACGGTGACGGCGGGAACGATTGCCGTCCCGGCATAGGCGTCGCTCAGTCGCTGCGCCATGAGATCGCTGCGCAACTCGCTCTCGAACTGAACCGCAGTGCGCCGCCGTGCCTTCAGGAACTCCTCGTATTTGGCGAGCGAGAAGCGATCGCCCTCGCGAAAAGCGGGAATGTCGATCAGCAGCTTCTGAAGATCGGCATCGGGAATGACCACTCCCTCCCGTGCTGCCTGTTCGACCAGGAGCCGCTGCTGTATCAGGCGATCGAGCACCATGGCACGCAGTTCCGGTCCATCGAGCAAGGCCGGGTCGGCCTGACTCCCGAGGTACTGCCGGACCTGCTCCTGTTGCCGGCGCAGTGCTTCCGAGAACTCCACCTGTGAGATCCCGTGATCGCCGACCTTGGCGATCGCACCGCCGGTGCCGCCGCCACGGAAATAGGCATCGATGCCGAAGAATGCAAAAGTGACGACGATGGCACCGAGGATCAGCTGCACTACCCACTTCTTGTCGCGAACGAAGTCGAACATGAAAGACCTTGCCTAATGCGTTGCACTGAACCCCACCATCGAGCACCCAACGAAAAAAGGCGAACTCGCGTTCGCCTTCTTTGCTCGATTGTGGCGGAGTGGACGGGACTCGAACCCGCGACCCCCGGCGTGACAGGCCGGTATTCTAACCGACTGAACTACCACTCCCCGAACCCTGGTCAGGCTGGTGGGTGCTGACGGGTTCGAACCGCCGACATTCGCCTTGTAAGGGCGACGCTCTACCAACTGAGCTAAGCACCCGCTGTGTCGGAAAGCCGAGCCTATCTGCTCCAGCCAGCCAAAGTCTATTAGTTTAGCGCGTCTTTTAAAGCCTTTCCAGCCCGGAATTTGGGGACCTTTGCAGCCTTGATCCTGATCGAGGCGCCCGTACGAGGATTCCGCCCGTCGCGCGCGGCGCGCCTGCCGACGTAGAAGGTCCCGAATCCGACCAGGGTGACGATGCCGCCCTTCCTGAGCCCCTGTTTAACTGCTCCGATCGTGCAATCCAACGCTCGCGTTGCGGAGGCTTTGGAAATGTCCGCGCCCTTCGCAATCGCATCGATAAGTTCAGCCTTGTTCACTTGCCCCTCCTTGCCCTGGTCCGTCTCCGGCTCCCCGCTCCTGCACCCTGCAGACAACGTTGCCGCAGCAGCACTACGCGACCTTATAGCAAGCACAAAATGCTAATGTCAAGTGAACGAACCCCCCTCCTGACGGGCGCACTTCTCGGGCTTGGCGCCTGAGGTATCAATGCTTGACGACGGGCGCCGCCGGATTGGGTTCAACTGGCGGCACGTCGACGATCTCGTCCTTTACCGGCAGCGGTTCCGGTTTTAACTCCAGGGCCATTTCGAGCACCTGATCGATCCATTTCACCGGATGGATCTCGAGCCGATTCTTGATGTTGTCCGGAATCTCGACCAAGTCCTTGCTGTTCTCCTCCGGAATCAGAACGGTCTTGATACCGCCGCGGTGAGCTGCCAGCAGCTTCTCCTTGAGACCTCCGATCGGCAGTACCTCGCCGCGCAGCGTGATCTCTCCCGTCATCGCGACATCGGCCCGGACCGGGATGCCGGTGAGAGCGGACACCATTGCTGTACACATGCCGATTCCCGCACTCGGCCCATCCTTCGGCGTAGCCCCTTCGGGCAGATGGATGTGCAGGTCTCTGCGTTGGTAGAAGTCCTCGGCGATGCCGAGTTTGTCCGACCGCGCCCGCACCACCGACAGCGCGGCCTGCACCGACTCCTGCATCACTTCCCCGAGCTTGCCCGTCGTAATCGTCTTGCCCTTGCCAGGCAGGACAGCCGCTTCGATGGTGAGCAACTCGCCGCCGACCTCGGTCCACGCAAGCCCCGTGACCTGCCCAACCTGGCTGTGCTTCTCGGCGATACCATAGGTATAGCGGCGCACGCCGAGATACTTGTCCAGGTTGCGTGGCGTGATCGAGATCTTGTGTGTCGAACTCTTGAGAATCAGGGATTTCACGACCTTGCGGCATATTTTCGAGATCTCGCGTTCGAGACCCCGCACACCCGCTTCCCGTGTGTAATGCCGCATGATGTCCCGCAGCGCACTGTCCGACACCAGCAACTCTTCCTTCTTGAGGCCGTGGTTCTTCATCTGCTTCGGCAGCAGATAGCGCGTGGCGATGTGTACCTTTTCGTCCTCGGTGTATCCGGACAGCCGGATGACCTCCATGCGGTCGAGGAGCGGTGCCGGGATATTCAGGGTGTTCGCCGTTGCCACGAACATCACATCCGACAGGTCATATTCAACCTCGATGTAATGATCCATGAAGGTGTGGTTTTGCTCGGGATCGAGCACCTCGAGCAGCGCGGAAGACGGGTCACCGCGAAAATCCATCCCCATCTTGTCGACTTCGTCGAGCAGAAAGAGCGGGTTGCGCACCCCGACCTTCGTCATGCTCTGCAAGATCTTTCCGGGCATCGAGCCAATGTACGTGCGTCGATGTCCGCGGATCTCCGCCTCGTCGCGTACGCCCCCCAGCGACATGCGCACGAACTTGCGATTGGTGGCACGCGCGATCGATTGGCCGAGCGACGTTTTGCCCACTCCCGGTGGCCCCACCAGGCAGAGTATCGGCGCCTTCAGCTTGTCCACGCGCTGCTGCACAGCGAGATATTCGACGATTCGCTCCTTGATTTTCTCGAGTCCGTAATGATCACGCTCGAGCACTTCTTCGGCGGCAGCCAAATCCCGATTGATCTTGCTCTTCTTTTTCCACGGCAGCGAAACCAGCGCCTCGATGTAGTTGCGCACGACGGTTGCCTCAGCCGACATGGGCGACATCAGGCGCAACTTGCGCAACTCGGCTTCTCCCTTGGCGCGCGCCTCCTTCGTCATGTGCGCGGACTTGATGCGCTTGTCCATCTCGTCGAGGTCAGCGCCTTCTTCGAGCTCTCCGAGTTCCTTCTGAATCGCCTTGACCTGCTCGTTGAGGTAATACTCGCGCTGGCTCTTCTCCATCTGCCGCTTGACGCGACCACGGATGCGCTTCTCCACCTGCAGGATGTCAAGCTCGGTTTCGATCAGCGTCAGCAGGTGCTCGAGGCGACGCTTGACCTCGAACATCTCCAACACCTGCTGCTTCTGTTCGAGCTTGAGCGGCAGGTGCGCGACGATTGTGTCCGCGAGACGCCCGGCCTCGTCGATGCCTGCGAGCGAAGTCAGAACCTCCGGCGGTATCTTCTTGTTCAGTTTCACATACTGATCGAACTGAGAGATCATCGCCCGGCGCATCGCCTCGATCTCGTGATTGCTTGCGCTATCGGGTTCGACCGGAACGACATCCGCGACGAAATGAGACTTGAGATCGCTGACACCGCTCATCACTGCACGCTGGGATCCCTCCACCAGCACTTTCACCGTTCCGTCCGGCAGCTTGAGCATCTGTAGGATGCCGGCGATGCTGCCCACGCCATACAGATCCTCGGCCGACGGCTCGTCCTTCGCTGCTGACTTCTGGGCGACGAGCAAAATGCTCTTGCCCGCCTCCATGGCGCTCTCTAGCGCCTTGATCGACTTCGAGCGCCCGACGAACAGCGGAATGACCATGTGCGGAAAGACGACCACGTCCCGCAACGGCAGCAGCGGTAGCGTAATGCGTTCTTGACCGACGTCGTCCGGATCAGACATGAGGGCACCTAATGGGATTGGGAATTCGATCTAGTCCGGGGCACCAACCCCGTTGCGGCAACGCCGCGCGACTAACCTACGATACCTTGCTTCGCAGTCCGAAGCAAAGGGCGGAAGGAGATACGGCGGCTGTCAAGCCGACCCGGCGACCTTCGGCTGATCGGCGAAGATCAGGATGGGATTGATTTCGCCGCCCGCGGAAACGTCGTCGATCACCACCTTGATCACGTCGTCGAGAGACGGCAGGTCGAACATGGTATCGAGCAACGTCTGCTCGAGGATGGAGCGCAAGCCGCGCGCACCGGTCTTGCGCGCCAGCGCTTTGCGCGCAATGGCGCGCAGTGCAGGCTCCCGCACTTCCAAGTCGACACCCTCCATGGCAAACAGCCTTTGATACTGTTTGACGAGAGCATTCTTGGGCTCTACCAGAATCTGGATCAAGGCGCTTTCGTCCAGTTCGGTGAGGGTGGCAACGACTGGCAGACGTCCGACGAATTCCGGTATCAGGCCATACTTGATGAGATCCTCGGGCTCGACATCCCGCAACACCTCTCCAATGTCCTTGCGGTTGTCACGGCTCTTCACCTCGGCACCAAAACCGATGCCGCCCTTCTCCGAGCGAGCGCGGATCACCTTGTCGAGGCCGTCGAACGCGCCACCGCAGATGAACAAGATGTTGGTCGTGTCGACCTGCACGAACTCCTGATTCGGGTGCTTGCGGCCGCCCTGGGGCGGAACCGACGCGATCGTTCCTTCCACCAGCTTGAGCAGCGCCTGCTGAACACCCTCACCGGACACGTCGCGCGTGATTGACGGATTCTCGGACTTGCGCGAAATCTTGTCGATCTCGTCGATGTAAACGATACCGCGCTGCGCCTTCTCGACGTCGTAGTCGCACTTCTGCAAGAGCTTCTGGATGATGTTCTCGACGTCCTCTCCGACATAGCCGGCTTCGGTGAGTGTGGTGGCGTCGGCCATGACAAACGGGACGTTCAGCAAGCGAGCGAGCGTCTGCGCCAGAAGCGTTTTGCCGGAACCGGTCGGCCCGACCAGCAAAATGTTGGACTTGGCGAGTTCGATATCTTCGTTCTTGCTGAGGGTCTTCAGGCGCTTGTAATGATTGTAGACCGCCACCGACAGGATCTTCTTCGCCTGCTCCTGTCCGATCACGTACTGATCCAGGATTTCACGGATTTCCCGGGGTACGGGCAAGTCGGACTTGACACCCTTGCTCGCCTGATCACCCTGGGTTTCCTCCCGGATGATGTCGTTGCAGAGCTCGATGCACTCGTCGCAAATGAACACCGACGGACCCGCGATCAGCTTCCGAACCTCGTGCTGGCTCTTGCCGCAGAAGCTGCAGTAGAGAAGTTTTTCTCCGCCGATCTTGTCCGACATGGTTACTCTTCCAATTGTGAAGCGACTTCCTCAGGCGGCAGCCGCGACGCGGCTCGCCAGCACCTTGTCGACGATGCCATAACGCACCGCCTCGTCAGCGCTCAGGAAATTGTCGCGGTCGGTATCCTTTTCGATGGTCTTGATGTCCTGACCGGTGTGGCTCGAAAGGATCTCGTTCAACCGTTGCCTCAGAAAAAGAATCTCGCGTGCGTGAATTTCGATGTCAGACGCCTGCCCCTGGAAGCCACCCATCGGCTGATGAATCATGACTCTCGAGTTGGGCAGACAGAACCGCTTCCCTTTCGCCCCCGCAGCGAGCAGCAGGGCCCCCATGCTCGCGGCCTGCCCGACGCACAGCGTGCTCACGTCGGACTTGATGAACTGCATCGTATCGTAGATGGCGAGCCCGGCCGAGACTGAGCCGCCGGGCGAGTTGATGTAGAAGGAGATGTCCTTGTCGGGATTCTCGGATTCCAGAAACAGCAGCTGCGCCACGATGAGATTGGCTGAGACCTCGTTCACGGGGCCGACGAGAAACACGACGCGCTCGCGCAGCAGGCGTGAGTAGATATCGTAGGCGCGTTCGCCACGACCGCTCTGCTCGATCACCATCGGAATCAAGCCGAGGCCCTGCGGCTCGATGTAACGACTATGCATGTCCGGCATTCCCCATCAGCTCGTCGAATCCGATCACTTCGTCCTCGACCTGCGCAGTAGAGGTAACCCACTGCACGACATTCTCTTCGAGCGCCATGGATTCAAACTCGTTCAAACGCTCCGGGACTTGATAGTACCACTTCACGACCTCCCGGGGATGCTCGAAGCTCTGGGCGTGCTCCTCGACCGCGGCACGCACCTGATCCGGACGAGGCTGCAGGTCGTGCGCCCGGACCAATTCCGCAAGAATCAGACCGAGCGTCACGCGACGCCTGGCCTGCGGCTCGAAGCCTTCCCTGGGGAATGGCAATTGCCGAACGTCTACCCCGCGCGCGGCGAGATCCTGAGCCGCCGCCTGCGACAGGCGCTCGGATTCCATGTCGACCAGGGCCTTCGGCACTTCGATCTGGTTTGCATCGAACAGCGCCTGCATCACCTGATCCTTGAGCCGCCTGCGAATGCGGGTCTTGACCTCGCGCTCCACGTTCGAGCGGATTTCCGCCCGAAGCTTTTCCAGATCTCCGTCCTCGATCCCCATCTGCTTGGCGAAATCCGCGTCGACCTCGGGCAGGCGAGGTGCGGCAACGCGCTTCACCGTCACTTCGAAGTGCGCGTTCTTGCCCGCCACTTCCTTGCCGTGATAGTCATCGGGAAACTTGAGGTCGAACGCAGCGGTGCCACCCGCTGCGACGCCCGTGACATGCGACTCGAACTCCGGCAGCAGTCGCCCCTGTCCGAGAACCACGCCGTGGTCCGCCGCCGCGCCGCCGGGGAACTCGATCCCGTCGATCGTCCCGCGATAGTCGATCGTCACGAGATCCCCGCTTGCAGCCGGCCGCTCGACCGGGTCGAACGTCACCCGCTGGCGACGCAGGATCTCCAGCGTCCTGTCGACGTCGGATTCGACGATCTCGTGCACGGGACGCTTGAAGCTGAGCCCGGAGACGTCGGCGACATCGACGTCCGGGTAGATCTCGAAGGTGGCGCTGTATTCGAAGGCGCCGGCGCTGTCGCCGTCGACGCGCGGCTCGATGCTGGGCAGCCCCGCCACTCGCAGGTTCTGCTCGCGCACCGCCTCGCCGAAGCTCTTCTTGACGACGTCGCCGAGCACTTCCTGGCGCACCTGCGGGCCAAACTGCTGTTCGACGATCTTGAGCGGTACCTTGCCCGGGCGAAAGCCGGAAAGCTTTGCGGTACGTGCGATCTTCTTGAGACGCACCGCCACCTCCGTGTCGATCTCCGACAGGGGCAAGGAGACGTTCAGCCGGCGCTCGAGCCCATTCAGGCTCTCCAGAGTTGCTTGCATCAGGGATGGATCCTCACATGATCAGACGGGTCACGGTCGCGTGGTGCGAAAGGGGGGACTCGAACCCCCACACCTTGCGGCGCCAGATCCTAAGTCTGGTGCGTCTACCAATTCCGCCACTTTCGCGGGGTCGCGAACTCATCGGTAAGTAATTGTAAGATAATGTGGAGCTAGCTGCCATCGAGCTGCGGTTCTGGCCGCGGCGCGTATCATCGCCGCTTCTCGCCCGATTCGGAAGCCCGCGTCACTTCGCACCCTTGAAACCAAGGGCCGTCGGCACGCTGTCCAGGGCATCGGTTCAGGCGTACCGAAGGTGCTCCCGTTGAATCCGTTCGACTACTGCACTGACAAGGTCGCGAAGCGCGGCACCGCCCTCTTCTACGCGACCTTCCAGCTCCCCGAGGCGAAGCGACAGGCAGTTGCCGCCATTCACGCGTTCCGGCAGGAAGTGCAGGAAGCCGTAGTCGACATTTCCGACCCCACGCTCGGGACGGTTAAATTGCAATGGTGGCGCAACCAGATCGCCGCTGTCTTCGACGGCACTCCTCAGCACCCCGTTGCCTCCGCGTTGCAGGCGCTCGTGCGTACGTACACCCTGCCGGCCCCGCATTTTCTGGCATTGATCGACGGGATCGAAGGCGATCTTGCCATGCCGCGCTATCCCGATCTCGACACACTTGTACGCTATTGCGATCTCACTGGGGCGGTGCCGAACGCGCTTACCGCCGAGATTCTCGGGTATCGGGACACGCGCACCATCGACTGTGTCCGCGATCTCGGGACGGCATGCGCTCTTGCTTGTGTGGTCCGTGATGTTGGCCGCGCTGCCCGGCGCGATCGCATTTACCTGCCCGCGGACGAAA
>JAEUMW010000284.1 GCA_016791345.1 Betaproteobacteria bacterium
CGCTAGAGCCGGCGATCAGCCATCTCGCCGCAGCCATCAGCCGTCGACGAAGATCGCGCGCTTGATGGTCCATTTCTGCTCGGCGCCCTCCAGCGACTTCGCACAGCCCAGGTCCTCCGGCGCAGCATCGGGCTTCAGGTCCGACTTCGACCGATCCCCGGTCGGCACTCCACCGAGCGATCGCTCCAGCCACACGCGCACCGTGCGCGACGGGTGCGTGCTGCGCACCGTGACCGTCACCGTATCGCGGTTCACGCAGGTCGCGCCGAAATCCTGACCGAACTTCACGAACGACGCGGCATCCTCCTCCGCCGCGCCACCCGGTGCGGTGAACACCATGGCGACGAGCGCCGCAAGCGCTGCCAACAATCGCGTCATGCTTCCTCCGAGGTCAGCTTCGAGCTTTGCTCCATTAATGTAGCCGAATCGGTGAGCGAATGGCTTGCCGTCTCGTCGGCCCCATGAGACAGATCGAAACGCTGAAAGCCGCGGACGCCGGCGTCCGCTGAAAAGATTATGCTAAGGTAAGGTTTCCTTTCGTGGGGATTCCGTGCTTGCCAAGATCACCTCCAAGAACCAGCTCACCCTCCCGAAGAGCATTACGAACGCCATCGGTCCCACCGAATACTTCGAGGTCGAGGCCAGGGACGGCCGGATCATCCTGACTCCTGTACGCATCCAGCGCGCCGACGCGGTGCGCGCCAAGCTCGCGGAACTGAAGTTCTCCGAACAGGACGTTGCGGATGCCGTGGAATGGGCAAGGCGCCCTGCGCGCAAGAAACCCGCACGGAAATGAGTCGACCGCCAGCGGTCGTGCTCGATACAAACGTCGTGCTCTCTGCACTGCTTTTCGGCAAAGGCCGCCTGGCCGGACTGCGGCAGGCGTGGCAGAAGGGTCACTGCCAACCATTGGTCTCTCGGCCAACCGTTGCGGAGTTTGTGCGAGCCTTGCCGTATCCGAAGTTCGACCTCTCACCGGATGACCAGCATGAACTGTTGGCCGATTACCTGCCCTTCTGCACCACCGTGCGCATGCCGAGCGCGCCGCCGCAGACTCCAACGTGCCGCGACCCGTTCGACCGTTCATTTCTGGAACTCGCGGTTGTTGGAAAAGCCGACTATCTGGTCACCGGCGACAAGGACGTTCTTGCCCTCGCGCAGCGATTCGCGTGTTCGATCGTGACACCTGAGCAGTTCCTTTCCGAGCTGCGCTTGCCGTAGGCATTAAAAAACAGTTGGACCGCGAACATGATCTCAGGTCGAGACAGATATGGCAGCATAGCGCCTGCAGGTGAATGAATGGACCTGATCGAACGGAACCGTGACCAGATCGAAGCGCTGTGTCGTCGGCGCGGCGTACTCTCGCTCGCACTGTTCGGGTCGGCGGCCCGCGACGAGCTGCAGCCCGGGAGTGATATCGATCTGCTGATCGAGTTCAAACCCGACACCCGCGTGGGTTTGTTCGAACTGGAGAACATTCGCGCCGAGCTGGAATCGATCTTCGGTCGATCGGTCGATCTCGCGGGACCGGCGATCCTTCGCAACCCGTATCGTCGCCGCACCATTCTGCGCGACCTGCGAGCGATCTATGACGCCTGAAGAGCGCGACTACGCTTATCTCTGGGACATGTTGCATTCCGCCATCGCTGCCCTGAGTTATGTCGAAGGTCTGTCGCCGGAAGCTGCCGTGAGCGATGAAATGCGGATGGCCGCGTTTGAACGCAAGCTGGAGGTACTCGGCGAGGCTGCGAAGCGTGTCAGCTCCGAGTTCGTGCAGATGCATCCCGAAATCCCTTGGCGCGGCATGATCGGGCTGCGGAATGTTCTCGCCCACAACTATGGAGAGATCGATCGGCAGCGGCTGCGCGAGACCGCCTGCCGCGAATTGCCTGGCTTGATCACGGCGTTGAGAACCCTGCAACCACCAATCGAAGAATGAGCACCTGCTCGCACGACGCAGGCAGCAGCGGCGCCCACGGAAGATTCCGAACGAACAGCCCTTCGCACTGCCTTCTGTTGCCGTGTGCTAGCATCATATCGGGGAGAAGGCAGGCAGAAGAAAGTTGGTCAGCGAACAAGAAGCCCGGGTTGAAATAGACGCACTGCTCACTGCTGCAGGCTGGGCAGTGCAGGATTACAAGCGCTCCGACATCCATGCCGCCCGTGGCGTGGCGCTCCGCGAATTCCAGTTGAACCCCGGCTTCGGCGAAGCCGACTACCTACTCTATGTCGATGGCAAAGCCGCGGGCGTGATAGAGGCCAAGAAGCGGGGCGCGACGCTCACCGGCGTCGAGGTGCAGTCGGGCAGGTACGCGCAGGGCCTGCCCGCCACCCTCCCCGCCTGGCGCCGGCCGTTGCCCTTCCTGTACGAAAGCACCGGCGCCGAGACGCACTTCACCAATGCGTTGGACCCCGAGCCGCGCGCCCGCAACGTCTTCGCCTTCCACCGCCCCGAAACCCTCGCCGACTGGCTCGGCGCCGGTGAGGGATTGGGTGTCGTTCCCGCGAAAGCGGGAACCCAGCGTCTTTCCGAAGCCGTCGCCCCGGCGCAGGCCGGGGCCCAATTGTCGGCACGGGAAGCGCCGCCGCCGTATCACCTCGGCACCTTCCTCCACCGCGTCAGGACCATGCCGCCCCTCGTCACCGAGTGGTCCGACTTCAAGCTCTGGCCCGCGCAGATCACCGCCATCCGCAACCTGGAAGCCAGCCTCGCGCACAACAAGCCGCGCGCCCTCATTCAAATGGCGACGGGCTCCGGCAAGACCTTCACCGCCATCAGCTTCATCTACCGGCTGATCAAGTTCGCCGGCGCGCGGCGCGTGCTGTTCCTGGTGGACCGTGGCAACCTCGGCCGGCAGACCAAGAAGGAGTTCGACCAGTACGTCTCACCCGTCAACAACTACAAGTTCGGCGAGGAGTACATCGTCCAGCACCTCACCAGCAACAACCTCGACAAGACGGCGCGCGTGTGCATCAGCACCATCCAGCGCATGTTCTCCATGCTCAAGGGCCGCGAGCTGCCGGAAGAGGCCGACGAAGAATCCACCGAACGCGTGGAAAGCCTGTTCGACAAGGCACCGGAGCCCATCGACTACAACCCCGCATTCCCGATCGAGGCCTTCGACATCATCGTCACCGACGAGGCGCACCGCAGCATCTACAACCTGTGGCGCCAGGTGCTGGAGTACTTTGACGCCTACCTCATCGGCCTGACCGCCACGCCCAACAAGCAGACCTTCGGCTTCTTCAACCAGAACCTGGTGATGGAGTATGGCCACCCGCAGGCGGTGGCCGACGGCGTGAACGTCAACTACGACGTCTACCGCATCAAGACCGAGGTCACCGACGCTGGCAGCACCGTGGAAGCCGGCTACTGGCTGCAAGTGCTGGACAAGCCCACCCGCGCCCGGCGCGACTGGCAGCTCGACGACGACTTCGAGTACGCGCCCGAAGAGCTGGACCGCAGCGTGCAGACGCCCGACCAGATCCGCACCATCGCCCGCACCTTGTACCAACGCTGGCAGACCGACCTCTTCCCTCAGCGGCAGGAGCTGCCCAAGACGCTCATCTTCGCCAAGGACGACAACCACGCCGAGGCGATCGTCGGCATCCTGCGCGAGGAGTGGGGCCGCGGCAACGAGTTCGCGCAGAAGATCACCTACCGCACCACGGGCAGCAAGCCCGAGGAGCTGATCAAGGCCTTTCGCACCAGCTACTACCCGCGCATCGCCGTCACCGTGGACATGATCGCCACCGGAACCGACATCAAGCCGGTGGAGATCGTCGTCTTCATGCGCAGCGTGAAGAGCCGCAGCTTCTTCGAGCAGATGAAGGGCCGCGGCGTGCGCGTGATCAAGGACGACGACCTGCGCGGCGTGAATCCCGGCGAGCACGTGCACAAGGACCATTTCGTCATCGTCGACTGCGTGGGCGTGTGCGAGCGCGACAAGACCGACAGCCGGCCGATGGACCAGAAGAAGAGCGTGCCGCTGGACGCGCTGCTGCAGGCCGTGAGCCTGGGCAACGTGGAGCCCGAGGTGCTCTCCAGCGTGGC
>JAEUMW010000285.1 GCA_016791345.1 Betaproteobacteria bacterium
TGCTGCTGCGCGGACCAGAAGGGCTGCGCAATGCCCCGTCGGTCTTCCAGGGGCTAGGCATCCCGCTCGCACCCGGTGAGTGGATTCCGCTTTCCACTGTTGCGCGACTCGCGCGAGTGGACGGGCCGGTCAAGGTTGACCGCGAGAACGCGGCCCGCTACGCCGTGGTCCAGGCCAATGTCGCGGGTCGCGACCTCGTCGGCTTCGTCGACGAAGCGAAGGCAGCGGTCGCAGCCAGAGTGACACTGCCTGAAGGTTACACGCTGACCTGGGGCGGGCAGTTCGAGAACCAGCAGCGCGCCGCCGCCCGCCTCGCGCTGGTGGTGCCGGTCGCGCTCGGCCTCATCTTTCTGTTGCTATTCGCGACCTTCCGCTCGGTACGCCAGTCCGCGCTCGTGTTCGCGAACATTCCGTTCGCGCTCGTCGGCGGCGTCATTGCGCTATGGGCGTCCGGGCAGTACATGAGCGTGCCCGCGTCGGTCGGCTTCATCGCCCTCCTCGGCATCGCCGTGCTGAACGGTGTCGTGCTGATGAGCTACTTCAACCAACTGCACGCGCTTGGCATGCCGCTCGCGAGCGTCGTGGTCGAGGGTGCGAAGCGCAGACTGCGCCCGGTGCTCATGACGGCGAGCATCGCAGCGGTCGGCCTCGTGCCGCTGCTCTTCGCCACGGGACCCGGCTCGGAGATCCAGCGGCCGCTCGCTGTGGTCGTCATCGGGGGCCTCTTCACGTCGACGCTGCTCACCCTCGTGATCCTTCCCATCCTTTATCTGCGCTACGGGATCGAGCGTCCAACCGACCCGGTCGCAGCCGACAACCTTGAGGTCCTTCATGAAGACGCGTGACTGCTGCCTGACCTTGATGCTGCCGAAAATGCTGGAGGAAACCATCATCGGCCACCTGCTGGAGCACCCCGAATGGATCTCCGGCTTCAACGCGGGCGACGTCTCCGGCCACGGCGAGGCGGGCGTCGCGCACAGTGCCGGTGAGCTCGTGCGCGGCGCGTCACAGCGGGTCCGCATTCAGACCGTCGTGAACCGCGAGGACGCGACGGCGCTGATCGCGTACCTGCGCGCGCGGGTCGCCAATCCCGAGGTGGCTTACTGGCTCACCCCGGTGCTGGAATTCGGGAGGTTCGAATGAGGGCGGCAACCGCGTCCATCGTCCTGATGGCCGCCTGTTGGGTGCCAGTGGTCGGTGCGCGCGCGGCGGCGGACTTCCCCGATCTGCCGCCCGAATCCCAGGTGCTCGCAGCGCTGACACAGCATCCCGCCGTGCTCGCCGCGGAGGCCGATGTCCAGTTCGAGGAGGCGAACCGGCGTCGCCTCAAGGCGGGAACGTACGAGTTCCACGTGCGAGCCGAGGTGCAGAACCGGCACGTCCTGCTCGACCCCGGTTCCACCAACTACGCGGAATACGGCGTCGCGGTGGAACGGCCGGTGCGCCTGCCGGGCAAGGCAACGCTCGACGAGGAGATCGGCTCCGAGGGGGTGGAGGTGGCACGACTCACGCGCGGGGCGGCCATGCACGACACCTCGCGTCGACTGCTGCAGCTGTGGTTTGCGTGGCTGCGTGAGCACGCGGCGGTGCAACAGTGGCTGGAGCAGGTCGCCGTGCTACAGCAGCAGGTGGCAATCACGTCCAAGCGCCTGCGCGCCGGTGATGCACCGCGGCTGGAACTGAACCTCGCGGCGGCCGCAGCGAGCCAGGCGGAAGCGAGCGCCCTGCAGGCGCGTACCCGGGAGTCGATCGCGCGGACCGAGCTGGAACAGACCTTCCCGGGGCTGCGCGCGCCGCAGACCGTCGTCTTCGTCGAGCCGCAGCCGGTGACGCAACCCTTCGACTACTGGCGCGACCGCATCGTCGAGTACAACCACGAGATCGCCCGCGCCCGCGAGGAGGTGAAGCGACGCGAACTGCTCGTGTCACGAGCGCGGGCGGACCAGACGCCTGACCCGACGTTGGGGGTGCGCTACATGAACGAGTTCGGCGGCGCCGAGAAGATTGCCGGCATGTTCGTGAGCATGCCCATCCCCGGCGAGGCGCGCGCGGCATCGAGTCAGGCGGCCGTGGCGCAGGTCAGCCTGGCGACCCAGCAGGAGTCGGCGGCGTTGCGCATGGTCGGCGCCGAGATGTCCGCCACATACCACGGCGCCGTCGGCGCCTTCGATGCGGCCGGCAAGGCACGGGAGGCGGCTGACGCCATGACCCGCAACGCGGACCTTACGGGCCGGGCATATCAGCTTGGGGAGAGCAGTCTGAACGACGTGCTGGTCGCACGACGATTGGCGCTGGAGGCAGGTCTCGCCTTACGCAACGCGCGGCTGCAGGCGCAGGAGGCGCGCTATCGCCTGCTGCTCGATGCACACCTGCTGTGGCCGATCGACCTCGACGAGGACGCCGACAAGGGCCAGGAGGGCCCCCACGAGGACGACGGGCGAGCGTATTCTGAACGCCACCCATCATGAATTCGCGACCCTGCCTCGCTCCCCTTTTTCTCGCCGGTGCTCTCCGGTCCGCCGTCGCGGGCGAGCCGACAAGCTGCCCAATGGAGGAGTGCAATCGCGTCGACGCACCTATCTTTGCGGCCTGGCAGACGCTGCGACAGATGGATTGCGCGCGTTGCCACGGGGCCGATTGGGAAGGCAGCGTCGGCCCTTCCATCCTCGCTTACGTGCGCAGCCAGCCGAAGGAAAACTTCGTACGCGTGGTGCTGGAAGGCAGTCCCGGCAAAGGCATGCCGGGCTATGCCGGCGCGCCTCGCGTCGCCGGCGAGATCGATGCGATCTACGCTTACTTCAAGGGCGTGGCTGCAGGAGAGATCCCGGCGGGGCGGCTGGAGCGGCGGCAATAAGGCGCCCACTCGACGAGGAGGTCGACGCACGCGTGGCGCTGGCGGGAGATTTACGCCAGCCGATTCCGGTAGCCCTGCTTGCCTATTCTCATCGTGAATGACTATCATCCACGACGTGGAGACCCTTCCCCGGCTCGTCGGCAACGCCCTCGCCCAGCGGCTCCAGATCATGCCTGCCGTTGTGGTTACCGGCGCCCGGCAAACGGGCAAGAGCACGTTGGCGGAGCGGCTCGTGCCGGGACGGCGACAATACCGCTCGCTCGACGACTTCGACGTGCTGGACGCTGCGCGTCGCGACCCGGAGGCCCTCGTCGGCGGCGTCGAGCCGGTCACATTCGACGAGGTGCAACGGGAGCCCGGGCTGCTGCTGGCGGTCAAGCGCGCGATCGACCGACAGCGCGCGCCGGGCCGCTTTCTGCTCACCGGCTCCGCCAACCTGCTGCTGATGCGCCAAGTTTCCGAATCCCTGGCCGGGCGTGCTAGTTATCTGGCTCTCTGGCCGATGACGCGGCGCGAGCAAAGAGGCATGGGCCGTTGCGGACTCTGGGACGAGTTGCTCGCCGCGCGCGACGAGGATTGGCGCGACCTTCTCGCCGCCGCCCCCGAGTCCGCGGAAGACTGGCGCCTTCTGGCCCGCCGGGGCGGTTATCCGACCCCATCGCTCGAGCTCGTGACGCCCACTGAGCGGGCCATTTGGTTCGACGGTTACGTGCGAACGTATCTCGAACGCGACCTGCAGGACCTCGCGGCGATTAGTGCTCTGCCCGATTTCCGCCGCTTGATGCGTGCCGCATGCCTGCGCGCCGGCCAACTCGTCAATCAGACCGAACTCGGTCGCGACACCGCATTGCCGCAACCCACGGTGCACCGCTGGCTCAATCTGCTGGAAACCTCTTACCTTCTGGTGCGCCTGCCGGCGTATGCAGTGAATCGCACCAAGCGGCTGATCAAGGCGCCGAAGATCTACTGGGGCGACACCGGCTTGGCGCTGCACTTGGCGGAAATCGACGAGCCGGCCGGTTCACACCTCGAAAATCTGGTGCTGCACGATCTGCTGGCGTGGCGCGATGCGCGTGTCGAACGTGCGGAACTCGGGTATTGGCGTACCGCAATCGGCGAAGAAGTCGACTTCGTGATCGAGACCGCTGGCCGATTGCTGCCGATCGAGGTGAAGGCCAGCGCTCGTCCGCGGCTCGCTAATGCCGCACACCTGCGCACCTTCCGGGCCGAATACGGGAAGAAGGCCCGCGCCGGTCTGCTGCTGCACACCGGCAATACGCTCGAATGGCTGGCGCCGGACGTACTGGCCGCCCCGTGGTGGAGGGTGCTTTGATGCTGACCAAATTAGTCGCGCGCAACTTCAAGCTCTTTGACGCCGTCGAGATCGAACTCGGCGATCGTGTGGTCCTTGTGGGCCCGAACAACTCGGGCAAGACTTCGGCGCTACAGGCACTCGCCCTTTGGAGCATCGGCGTACGTCGCTGGCTGGAGAAGCGCGGTGACGGTAACGTGCCCAAGGAACGCGCAGGTGTAACAATCAACCGACGTGACCTCATCGCGGTTCCGGTTCCTGCGGCGAATTTGCTGTGGCGCGATTTGCATGTTCGGGAAGGTTACCGGGAGGTAAATAGGACAAAGACCCGAAACGTTCTGATCGAAATCGAGGTGCACGGCATCGATGACGGCAAGGCATGGACAGCGTCAATCGAGTTCGACTACGCCAACGAGGAATCCTTCTATTGCCGGTCCCCACTCGGGGCTGATGGACATCGACGCGTTGTTCCCGGTGTGGCGGGCAAGGTCAAACTTGCCTACTTGCCACCAATGTCAGGACTCGCGGCGAACGAGACTCGCCTCGACGAGGGCGCCCTCGACGTTCGCATCGGTGAGGGTCGGACCGCAGAAGTCCTGCGTAACCTGTGCTGGCGCGCCTACCAACGCGACGAACCACAATGGAGAGAGATCGGCGCCAAGATGAAGAAGCTCTTCGGAGTAACGCTCAACGAACCCCGCTACGTCAAGGAGCGCGGAGAGATCGTAATGTCGTACTCCGTCGGCTCCACCGAACTCGATCTTTCCGCAAGCGGGCGCGGCCAGCAGCAGACACTACTCCTCCTTGCTCACATGGCGGCAAATCCCGGCTCCGTTCTCCTCCTTGACGAGCCCGACGCGCACCTCGAAATCCTTCGCCAACGGCAGATCTACCAAGTCCTGACGGAGACCGCGGTTGAGACGCACAGCCAGATTCTGGCGGCCAGTCACTCCGAGGTGATCCTGAACGAGGCGGCCGACCGCGACACGGTTGTCGCCTTCGTCGGCAAGCCGCACCGCATCGACGATCGCGGAAGCCATGTACTCAAGGCGCTGAAAGAGATCGGCTTCGAGCACTACCTCCAAGCGGAGGAAAAAGGCTGGGTTCTATATCTCGAAGGCGCCACAGATCTCGCGATCTTGCGAGAGCTGGCACGCTGTCTGAATCACCCAGCGCAAGCGGCGCTCGACAGCCCATATGTGCATTACGTGGCAAACCAACCACGCAAGGCACAGGAGCACTTCTATGGCTTGCGCGAGGCCAAACCAGACCTCGGGGGAGTTGCGCTCTACGACCGACTCGCTGCCGGGCCACCGGCGGATCCGAATCTCGATCAACTGGTATGGAAGCGGCGCGAGATCGAGAACTACATTTGTCAGCGTACGACGCTGCTGGCATATGCCGCAGCGCGCGGTCGTTCCGAACAGGGCGAGTTGTTTGCAGATCACTGGCGCAAGACAATGGATGAAGCGATCACTGAGATCACTGCGGCCCTCGCGGCGCTCGGCAAGAGTGACCCGTGGCAGGGAGATCTGAAGGCAAGTGATGAATTCCTTGATCCACTGTTTGCCAAATTCTACGAGAAGCTGGGTTTGTTGAACCTTATGCGCAAAACCGACTACCACACGCTCGCCCCATACGTGCCAGAAGGGGAACTCGATCCAGAAATACGCGACAAGCTCGATCGAATCGCAAAGGTGGCGGCCCAGGCGAAACCGGCTGAGGAGGCTATCGACGGAAGCAGTTGACCAAGGTCGGGCTACCCTACCTTCTCCTCGCTCAGTTCTATCTCTCGATTACCCCGACCATAGCCCCCGTCAGACAGGTGGCGAGCGTACCGGCGATGATCGACTTCATTCCGAGCGAGACGATCTCGCTGCGACGCCCGGGCGCCATCGCGCCCATGCCGCCGATCATGATGCCGAGGCTGCCGAAGTTGGCGAAGCCGCAGAGCGCGTAGGTCATGATCAGGCGACTGCGCGGCGACAGATCGGCATCTCCGAGACGCGCGAGATCGGTATATGCAATGAGCTCGTTCAGCGCCGTCTTGGTCCCGAGGAGCGCTCCCGCGGTGCTCGCCTCGCGCCAGGGAATGCCCATGAGCCACGCCACCGGCGCGAGCACCCAGCCGAACATGCGCTGCACCGTGAGCGGTGTTCCCCGCACTTCCGGAAACAGCCCGAGCAGCAGGTTCACGAGACTCACGAGCGCAACCAGCACGACCAGCATGGCGACGATCGCGAGCAGCAGTTCGAGACCCTTCAGCGTGCCCTGCGTGATCGCATCCATCGCACCGTTGGCGTGAATCGGCGCGGACAGCGTGCCCCCGGTGGGCGCACCGCTCGGTGGCACCATGAGCGCAGCGATGGCAAGCGCCGCCGGCACACTGACGAGCGATGCGACGAGGAGCTGCGCGAGCGCGTCCGGAATCACGTTGCCGAGGATGCTCGC
>JAEUMW010000286.1 GCA_016791345.1 Betaproteobacteria bacterium
AACGCCTTCGATGCGGCCGTTGCGGTGAGTGCCGCGCTCGCCATGGTCGAACCCTTCGGTTCCGGGCTCGGCGGCGGCGGCTTCTGGCTGCTGCATCGCGCCTCCGACGGCTTCGAGGTGGTGGTGGACGGGCGCGAGGTCGCGCCGCTCGCCGCCACTGCCACGATGTATCTCGACGCCGACGGCAGGGCGCTCAAGGAGGAGGCGCTGGTCGGCGCGAAGGCGGCGGCGATTCCCGGCGCGCCCGCCGCCATGGTCTGGATCGCCTGGCGCTACGGCCGGCTGCCGCTCGCCCAGACGCTTGCACCGGCCGTTGCACTGGCACGCGAGGGCTTCGCCGTCGATGCGCGCTATCGCGAGATGGCACGCGCACGCCTGGCGGCGCTTGTGCGCGATCCGGCAGCGGCGGGGATCTTCCTCGATCGAGGTGAGGTCCCCGCCGCAGGCTTCCTCGTCCGTCAGCCGGGGCTCGCGCGCACGCTGCAGGCGCTCGGCGAGCGCGGCCATGCGGGGTTCTACGACGGCGCCGTGGCGGAGGAACTGGTGGCGAGCGTGCGCGCCGGCGGCGGCATCTGGACGCTCGAAGACCTGCACCGTTACCGCATCGAGGAACGCGCGCCGCAGAAGATCCGCTACTTCGATGCGACGATCACCACAGTGCCCTTGCCGTCCGCGGCCGGCCTCACACTGGCACAGGCGCTGAACATCCTGAGCGAATTCCCGCTGACGACCCTGGATGCCGGCACGCGCGCGCACCTCGTCGTCGAGGCGCTGCGGCGCGCCTACCAGGACCGTGCACGCTATCTCGGCGATCCCGCGTTCGTCCAGGTACCCGAAGCGCGGCTTGCCTCGCGCGAGTATGCGGCCGCCCGCGCGAGAGATATCCGCCGCGACCGTGCATCCGCGAGCGCCGAGCTGGGAGCCGCGCGCGAACCGGTTGCCGGCAGCGAGCACACCACGCATTTCTCGATCGTGGACGCGGAAGGCAACCGCGTCGCCGCCACGCTGAGTCTCAACCTTTCCTTCGGCGGCGGCTTCGTCGCCGGTGCTACCGGCGTGCTGTTGAACGACGAAATGGACGACTTCGCGCTGGCGCAGGGCGTGGCGAACGTCTATGAGCTTGTCGGCGGCGAGCCGAACGCGATCGCGCCGGCGAAGCGGCCGCTCTCGTCGATGTCGCCGACCTTCGTCGAAGACGAGCGGGGCGTCCTGGTTCTCGGCACGCCCGGCGGCTCGCGCATCGTGAGCATGGTGCTGCTTAGCATTCTCGACTATCTGCACAACCCGGCTTGGACCCTTGACGGCATGGTCGCTGCGCCGCGCTTTCACCACCAGTTCCTCCCCGACCGCGTGGAGATCGAGCCGGAGGGATTTCCGGCGGCCTGGCGCACGGCACTGGAAGATCGCGGGCATACGGTGTCAGTGGCGCGACGGCCGTGGGGGAACATGCAGGCAGTGCACGTGGAGCACCGCAGCGGTCGCGCACAGGCTGCCGCCGACCCGCGCGGGCAGCTGCAGCCGGTGCCGGCGTTCTGAGCACCGGCATTTGCGGTAGAATCGGGGCCGTTCCGCAGCCCCCTGCGCCGATCCGCGCGTCATGAAGATCACCTTTCTCGAATTCGAACAGCCGATCGCCGAGCTGGAAGCGAAGATCGACGAGCTGCGCTACGTGCAGGAGGACTCGGCGGTCGACATCTCGGAGGAGATCGCGCGCCTGCAGAAGAAGAGTCAGGCGCTCACCAAGGAGATCTACGGCAAGCTGAGCGCATGGCAGATCGCGCAGGTGGCGCGGCATTCGGCGCGGCCGTACACGCTGGATTACGTGCAACGGCTCTGCAGCGACTTCGAGGAACTGCACGGCGATCGCGCGTTCGCGGACGACCCGGCGATTGTCGGCGGTCTCGCGCGCTTCAACGGCCAGTCGGTCATGGTGATCGGTCATCAGAAGGGGCGCGATACCAAGGAGAAGATTCACCGCAACTTCGGCATGCCGAAGCCCGAGGGCTATCGCAAGGCGCTGCGCCTGATGAAGCTCGCCGAGAAGTTCGGCATTCCCGTGCTCACGTTCATCGACACGCCCGGTGCCTATCCGGGGGTCGGCGCGGAAGAGCGCGGACAGTCGGAGGCGATCGGCCGCAACCTCTTCGAGATGGCGCAGCTGCGGGTGCCGACGATCTGCACCGTCATCGGCGAGGGCGGATCCGGCGGTGCGCTCGCGATCGCCGTGGGGGATGTGGTGCAGATGCTTCAGTACGCGACCTATTCCGTCATCTCACCGGAAGGCTGCGCGTCGATTCTCTGGAAGAGTGCGGAGCACGCGCAGGAGGCGGCCGAAGCGCTGGGCATCACGGCCACGCGCCTGAAGACGCTGGGGCTGATCGACCGCATCGTGCCGGAGCCGCTCGGTGGGGCGCACCGCGATTACGAGGCGATGATGGCCAACATGAAGAAGGCGCTCAACGAGGCGCTGCGGCAGGTGCGCGAGAAGACGCTCGACGCCCTTCTGGAGGCTCGCTTCGAGAAGGTGATGGCGTATGGCCGCTTCAAGGAAGTCGAGCCCCAGTGAGGATGAAGGCGCGCTCGTAGCGGAAGTCGGGCGGCATCTCGGCGGCTTTCTTTCGACGGGCGAGACCGTGACGGTCGCGCTCTCCGGCGGCCTCGACTCGGTCGTTCTGCTCGACTGTCTCGTGCGCTTGCGCGAGCGCCGTGCCTTCCCACTCGCAGCGATCCACATCGATCATGGCCTGAGCGCACGCGCAGGCGATTGGGCCGCGTTCTGCCGAAAGCTGTGCGACGGTCACCGTGTGGCGCTCGACGTGGTTCAGGTCCACGTCACGGGAGTGCACGGTGAAGGCGTCGAGGCGGCAGCGCGGCGCGCACGCTATGACGCCTTCCACCGCTGCGTCACGGGGACGCTGGTGCTCGCGCATCATCTCGATGACCAGGCGGAGACCGTCCTGCTGCAGCTGCTGCGCGGTGCGGGGCCGCGCGGGGCCGCGGCCATGCCGTGCGTGCGCAGGGCAGGCAGTCAGTCAGTCAGACTCACACTGGCGCGGCCGCTGCTGGGCGTGTCGCGTTCGCAGTTGCAGGATTACGCGCTCGCACGCGGGGTCGCCTGGGTCGATGACGAGAGCAATGCCGACACGCGGCTCGATCGCAATTTCCTGCGATCACACGTCCTGCCGCTGCTGGCGCAACGCTTCCGCGGATACCGCGCGGCGCTCGGACGTTCCGCGGCGCTCTTCCGGGAGGCATCGACGCTGCTCGATGATCTCGCCATCATCGACGGGCGCGACGCGATGCGCGGCGATTCGCTCGACGCGCGCGTGCTGCGCAGTCTGTCGGAGCCGCGCGCACGCAATCTCCTGCGCTGGTACCTGCGCGAGCAGGGTGTTGCGGCGCCGCCGGCGCGGCGTCTTACCGAGGCCGTTCGTCAACTGCGGCAGGCCGGCGATGATCTCCGCATGCGGGTCGTTCTTCGCAGCGAGGAGCTCTGCTGCGATGCGGGATGGCTGCGCCTGCGCCCGCGCGCCGCAGCGGGAGAAGCTGCAGTGACGTGGCAGGGCGAAGCGGTTCTCAGTGCCCCGGGCGGCGCCGGCGAGGTCCACTTCAGGCATGCCCATGGCGCGGGCATCTCGGCCCGCTCCCTGGCCGGCCGGTGCGTCGAACTGCGTGTGCGGCGGGGCGGAGAGCGCATCCGGCCGGATGCGCGGCGCCCGCGGCGCACGCTCAAGAACCTCCTGCAGGAGCACTGCATCGCGCCGTGGCAGCGGGCGCGGATGCCGCTCCTCTTTTGCGATGAGCATCTCATCTGGGTGCCCGGTATTGGCATCGACTGCGTTTGGCAGGCGGCCGCCGATGAAGCGTCGATTGCCCTGGAGTGGCGCTCGGGGAATGAACGGAGTGGCGCTGCGACGGGTGGGTCGTTACAATCCCCTTAATATTAAGGATCTGCGAAGCCTTGTTCTCGCAGCCACAAGGAGAGAGGGGAAGCACCATGAAGTTCATCACATCGGTCATCATCGCCGTCAGTTTGTTCGTCTCCGGTCAGGTTTTCGCTCAGGAACCGATCGTCATCAAGTTCAGTCACGTCGTCGCCAACGACACCCCGAAGGGGAAGGCCGCCGACTTCTTCGCGAAACGCGCCGGAGAGCTCACCAAGGGCAAGGTCAAGGTCGAGGTCTATGCGAACAGCACGCTCTATAAGGACAAGGAAGAGATGGAGGCGCTGCAGCTCGGTGCCGTGCAGATGCTCGCGCCGTCTCTCGCCAAGTTCGGACCGCTGGGCGTGAAGGAATTCGAAGTCTTCGATCTGCCCTACATCTTCGACGGGTACACGGATCTGCACAAGGTCACCCAGGGGCCAATCGGCCGGCAGCTCCTAGACAAGCTGGAGCCGAAGGGTATCAGGGGTCTGGCCTACTGGGACAACGGCTTCAAGGTGTTCAGCTCGAACAAGCCGATCAAGACCGTGCCGGATTTCAAGGGCCAGAAGATGCGGATCCAGTCGTCCAAGGTCCTCGAAGCGCAAATGCGCGCGCTGAACGCGATCCCGCAGGTCATGGCGTTTTCGGAGGTCTATCAGGCGCTGCAGACGGGCGTGGTCGATGGCACCGAGAATCCGCCGTCGAATCTCTACACCCAGAAAATGTTCGAGGTCCAGAAGCAGGTCGCGCTCACCGACCATGGCTACCTCGGCTACGCCGTGATCACGAACAAGAAGTTCTGGGACGGTCTGCCGGCCGATGTACGCGGCCAGCTCGAGCAAGCGATGAAGGAATCCACCGAGTATGCAAACAAGATCGCCAAGGAAGAGAACGAGCAGTCGATCGCGGCGGTGAAGAAATCGGGCAAGTCCGAAGTCTTCGCACCGAGTGCGGCCGAGAAGACAGCGCTCAAGAAGGCGCTGATTCCGGTGCACCAGGAGGTCGGCGCGCGGGTGGGCAAGGATCTGATCCAGTCGATCTACAAGGAAACTGGTTTCGACCCGGCCAAGCTCTGATCTTCGTGAACGCGCGACGCCCGCTGCACCGCTAAGGTTCAGCGGGCGTTTTTGTATGCGCAGTTCTAACGCTCGGGGGAGAAAAAGCATGTTCATGAAGTTCCTCGACCACCTGGAGGAATGGCTGATTACATTCCTCATGGGGGGCGCGACGCTGATAATTTTCGCTGCCGTCGTGCATCGCTACGCGGCGGGCTCGGCCTGGCTCGGTCCGGTGCAGAACTGGCTGCTCGGTGTCAACATGGGCTGGGCGCAGGAACTTACCATCATCATGTTCGTGTGGATGGCCAAGTTCGGCGCCGCCTACGGCGTTCGCACCGGCATCCACGTCGGCGTCGACGTGTTGATCAATCGGATGAAGGACAGCACCCGGGCAAAGTTCATCGTCTTCGGGCTGCTGGCCGGCGCGCTCTTCACAGGCATCGTCGGCACCCTCGGCGCGACCTTTGTCTGGGAGAACGGTGCCCACTACTGGGTCTTCACGATGCTCGGCCTCGACACGGGCGACCTGCCGGAGGGGCCGACGACGCCCGATCTCGAGTGGCCTACCTGGATCGTCTATTCGGCAGTTCCGTTCGGTTCCTACCTGATGTGCTTCCGGTTCCTTCAGGTGTGCGCAAGCTTCCTGCGCACCGGTGAGCTCCCGCATCACGACCATGGCAAGGTCGAGGGCGTTGAAGAGGAGGTGTCGCTCGAGCCCGGGAAAGAGGACGAGATCTACCGCATGGAGGACGACCTGCACCCGCGCGATCTGCGCAGCGGCAACGAGCGTCGCCAGGTTTCCGACCGCACGCCGCCGCATGGGGCAGAGCGGCGCAGCGGAGCGGATCGCCGCAAGGAACCTCGCCGCGACGGCGACATACCGAGGGGAGGCAAGGGATCATGAATACCGTGATCATCTTCGCGTTGCTGCTCGCCCTCATGCTCACCGGCATGCCGATTTCCATTTCGCTTGGTCTGACGGTGCTGTCCTTCCTGTTCTTCCTGACCCAGGTGCCGATCGAGTCGGTCGCACTCAAGCTCTTCACCGGCATCGAAAAGTTCGAGATCATGGCGATCCCGTTCTTCATCCTGGCGGGCAACTTTCTCACTCACGGCGGGGTGGCGAAGCGCATGATCAACTTCGCCACGTCGATGGTCGGTCACTGGTACGGCGGTCTCGCGCTCGGCGGGGTGCTGGCCTGTGCGCTGTTTGCCGCGGTATCCGGATCCAGTCCGGCGACCGTGGTCGCGATCGGCTCCATCCTGCTGCCGGCGATGGTCAGGGCAGGGTTTCCGAAAAGCTTCGGCGCCGGGGTGATCACGACGTCCGGGGGCCTCGGCATCCTGATTCCGCCGTCGATCGTGATGGTCATGTACTCGGTGTCGACCAACACCTCGGTCGGTGCCTTGTTCATGGCGGGCGTCATTCCCGGGATTGTGCTGGCAACCATGCTCGGCATCACCACCTGGTATCGCGCGCGCACCCGAAACTACCCCCGACAGCCGAAGGCAAGCTGGGCGGAGCGGCTCAAGGCCCTGCGGGATTCCATCTGGGGTCTGCTGCTGATTGTGATCGTGATGGGCGGCATCTACACCGGCATGTTCACGCCGACCGAGGCGGCGGCGATGAGTGCGGTGTGGGCATTCGTCGCGGCGGTGTTCATCTATAAGGACCTCGGTCTCAAGGACGTGCCGCGGGTGCTGCTGTCGTCGGCAAACATGAGCGCGATGCTGCTATACATCATCACCAACGCCGTGCTGTTCTCGTTCCTCATGACCCACGAGAACATCCCGCAGGCGATGGCGGATGCGATGATCGGCACCGGCGTGGGGGTGATCGGCTTTCTGCTCATCGCCAACATCCTGTTGCTGGCTGCCGGCAATTTCATGGAGCCGTCGTCGATCGTGCTGATCCTGGCGCCGATCCTGTTCCCGATCGCGATCAAATTGGGTATCGACCCGGTGCACTTCGGCATCCTGATGGTGGTCAATATGGAAGTCGGCCTGTGCCACCCGCCGGTCGGGCTCAATCTTTACGTCGCGAGCGGTATCACGAAGATGGGTATCACCGAGCTGACCGTCGCAGTCTGGCCGTGGCTGCTCACGATGTTGGTGTTCCTCGTGATCGTCACCTACTGGCCAACGCTGTCGCTATTCCTACCGCGCGCCCTCGGAATGATCAACTGAGCCCGCCGCAAAGGCCCTGAAAAGCCCGGCTGCGGCCGGGCTTTCTTCGTGCATGCAGCCTGCGCCCCGAACCCGAGGCATCCTCCTGCTTCCCATGGTAGAATTTTGAATTTTCTGGTGTTTATACTT
>JAEUMW010000287.1 GCA_016791345.1 Betaproteobacteria bacterium
ACAACGCCAGCGATCATGTATATTAGTATTTCAAGAGATGCAAATGAGCACTTCCTCGTCCGCCAAGTCGAAGACCACTGCGATCGCGCACGATCTGATCGACAAGGACGAACACATCGAGCGCGCCGCGCGGGCGATGAAATCCATCTCCCATCCGCTCCGCCTCAAGATCCTTTGCGTGCTCGGTGATCGCGAGGTGAGCGTGCAGGAGATCGTCGACGCGGTCGGGACGACGCAAAGCAATATCTCCCAGCATCTTGCGATCCTGCGCGACAAGGGCGTTCTGCGAACCCGCAAGGATGCAAATCGCGTCTACTACCGCGTCGCCGACACGCGCACCCTCAAATTGATTGGAATGATGCGTGATCTGTTCTGCGGTGGATCCGCGTAGACTTCCGCGGCGGCTTCCATCTGCCGCGCTTCGGGCGGCCACGAAGACGAGGACGCAACGGAACACCGCTTGAGACCACCGCGTGCGGGTGTCCCGGTTGCCGCCCACCTCGCCCTGGTTTGTGCCGGGGCGATGTGGATCCTGCCGTTCCTGAGCCCGCTCCACTATTACCCCATCCCGACCTTTCACGGCGAACTCACGGCAGTCGCGCTCGGCCTCGCGGCGCTGACGTTGTGGATCCTCGGGCGAGGATTGGCGCCGACGCAGCTGCCGGCAACGGTATTGCTGCCGCTCTTCCTGGTCGCATTGATCGCGCTGCAGATGGCGTTGGGAAGACTCGCCAACCCGCTCGATGGTGTCGTCGGGGCGCTCTGCCTGCTGTGGGCAGCCGCCGTGATCTGGCTCGGCGCCGAACTGCGGGACCACTACGGTGTCGCGCGCGTCGTCGCGTTGTTCGCCTGGTGCGCGTTGATCGGCGCGCTCGCCTCGGCCGCGATCGGCCTCTTCCAGCAGTACGCGCCCGACGCGATCGGCCGTGTCGCCATGCGGCGCATGACCCCGGCGATCTATGCCAATCTCGGGCAGCCCAATCATCTCGCGCACCAGCTCGCTCTCGGGTTGGCGTCGCTCTTGTATCTCTGCGCGACCCGTCGCCTCGCCGTGACCGTCACCGGCGTCCTTGCGGTGGTCCTGTTGTTCGTGTCCGCGCTTGCGCAATCGCGCAGCCCCTGGCTGTATTTCACGGCCTTTGCGGTTCTTGCGGGGTTCCATGGCCGCCGACTCGAACCTCCAGCGGGACGCCGCCTTTTCCACGGATCGCTTCTGCTGCTCGCCGGGATCGGGGCGGCACAATGGGCGGCCGAGCTTCCCTTCCTTCAGCCTGCGTCCTATGTCATGGCGCCGATGGAGCGTCTCTTCGAGGTCGCGTCGGGCTGGTCGCTGCGCGTGGACGTGTGGCGGCAGGCGTGGCAGATGTTCGCGGCCGCACCGTTGCTGGGTGTCGGGTTCGGGCAGTTCGCACGGTGGCACTTCCTTCAGGTGTCCGCGGCGGAACCGGCCGTCGCCCCCGGCCTCTACGACCACGCGCACAACCTGTTTCTGCAACTTGCGGCGGAGCTTGGGGTTTTCGCTGCCGCCGCGGCAGTCGTGGCGACTGTGGCGTGGCTGTGGGGTGTCGCGCGTGAGCAAGCATCACCGGAGCGTTGGTGGATCCTCTCCGTCGCCGCCGTGGCCGGTATCCACAGCCTGCTAGAATATCCCTTCTGGTACGCGTATTTTCTGGGCGTTGGCGCGCTTGTCGCGGGCCTGGCAGAACGGCATCGCGTGCGACTGCCGAGGATTCTTTCGCGACGCGCCGTGTTCGCGACGGGCGTGCTCGTCGGCTGGTTGCTGTGCTTCTGGCTGTACCTCGATTACACCCGCATCGAAGGACTCAGCGTCAACCTGTTCACCGCCGGATCGGGCGGCGATCGCATGGCGCGGGTGCGGCAGACGCTGCACGAGGTCGAGGGTCATACGCTGCTGCAGCCTTACGTCGATCTCGGTCTCGCGAACGCAGAGGTCTTGAGCGGGGAACGGCTGCAGGAGAAGCTCGAACGCAATTCGCGCGTGCTGCAGTTCGCGCCGACGCGAGAGGTTGCCTATAAGCAGGCAGTGTTGCTCGCGTTGGACGGGCAGGCGGTGGCCGCGCAGCAACAACTCGCCCGCAGCGCGGCGTACTATCCGGGGTTTCTTCCCACCTTCGTACGGGTGCTGCAGGAACTCGAAGGAACTGATCCCGCCGCAATCGGTCCGTTGCTGCGCTATGCAAAGGAAAGGCTGAATGAGACCCGACATCGTGCAGTTCGTCCAGACCAACATCTGGTTGATTCTCATCGCGCTGGCGAGCGGCGGCATGCTGCTGTGGCCGACGTTGCGGCGCGCCGTGCAAGGGGGGGGTGAGGTCGGCACGCTGGAGGCGACACAGCTCATCAATCGCCGCGATGCGGTCGTCCTCGATGTGCGCGAGGCCGCCGAGTATGCCGCGGGCCACCTGCCGAACGCCAAGCATATTCCCCTTGGACAACTGGCGTCGCGCCTGAAGGAACTCGATAGGTTCAAGGAACGGCCGATCGTCATCACCTGCGGCAGCGGCAACCGTTCCGGCTCTGCGCAGAGCCTGCTCAAGAAGAACGGCTTCAAGGAGGCGGTCAACCTGAAGGGCGGTATTGCCGCCTGGCAGCAGGCGAGTCTGCCCCTGGAGAAGAAGTGAAATCCGAAGTGTCGATGTATGCGACCGGCGTGTGCCCGTACTGCGTGATGGCGGAACGGCTCCTGCGCGCGAAGGGCGTCACCGAGATCCGCAAGATTCGCGTCGACCTCGAGCCGGAGCGACGGATCGAGATGACCGAGCGAACGGGGCGCCGCACGGTGCCACAGATCTACATCGGCGACCACCATGTCGGCGGTTTCGACGATCTCTCCGCCCTGGAGCGCGCGGGGCGTCTCGAGCCATTGCTGAATGGCGAAGCCTGAGCCCGCGGGTGCACCTCGTCTGTCCATCCTGTTTCAGCGTCAACCGCGTTCCGGACGGGCCCTTGCAGGAATATCCCGCGCACGCCGACATGCGCCGGACGCGCTGCACATCGGTTATCATCCATAATTTTCCCGAGGTGCCGCATGACCGAGCCAGCACAGGAACAACCTCATTTCTCCATCGAGAAGCTCTACGTCAAGGATCTCTCCCTGGAGATTCCGAATGCCCCGCAGATCTTCCTCGAGCGCGACGCGCCGCAGGTCGACGTGCAGATCCAGACCCAGGGAAAGGGCGTGCAGGACGGCATCTACGACGTCGTGCTGTCGATTACCGTGACCGCCAAGCTGGGTGAGCGGACGGTGTTCCTGGTCGAAGTCGCGCAGGCAGGCATCTTCCAGATCCGCAACGTCCCCGAAGCCGACCTGCAAGGCGTGCTCGGCATTGCCTGCCCCAACATCCTTTTTCCGTACGCACGCGAAGTAGTGTCGGATGCGGTCACCCGTGCCGGTTTCCCGCCAGTGGTGCTGAACCCCATCAATTTCGAGGCGCTCTACCAGCAGCGCCTGCAGCAGGAGGCCGCCGAAGCGGCCGGCCCCGTCACCACGCACTGAATCCGCAATGAAGCTGGCATCGGTCCGGCTGCTCGCGGTCCTCGGTGCGGTGCTGGCGGGGGCGGCGACGGCAGCGGACTTTCGTTCCGTCGGCGATGCGCCGGCCGTTGGCGTCGACGCGCCTTCGGCACGCGGCAAGAAGACGTACATCTACGGCGCCGGTTATCCCCTCGAAGTGATCATCAATCTCGATGGGGGCTGGACCAAGGTGCGCGATGCGACCGGCGATTTTGCCTGGATCGAGGACAAGGCGTTCGGTGATCGTCGGACCGTTCTCGTGAAGGCGCCCGTTGCCGACGTCAGGCAGGCGCCGGACGACGGTGCTCCCATCCTGTTTCAGGTCGAGAAGAATGTGCTGATGGAGTGGGTCGGCCCATCGACCGCGGGCTGGGTGCAGGTGCGGCTCGGCGATGGTCAGAGCGGGTACGCGAAGATCTCGCAATTGTGGGGCGCATGAGGATTGCAGTTCTGGGCGCCGGCGCATGGGGTACCGCGCTCGCCCTGAGCTTCGCAGCCCGGCACGACGTCTCGTTATGGGTGTGGGACGCCGCGCAGCTCGACGAGATGCGTCGCGCGCGGGAGAACGTGCGCTTCCTGCCGGGTTTTCCCTTGCCGGATGCAATCACCCTGACGGGTGATCTGGCAGCAGCGTTGGCGGGCGCCGAACTGGCGCTGGTCGTCGTGCCGACCTCGGCGCTCCGCGAGACCTTGCGCAACATCGCTGCGTGCGCTCGCACGGTGCCGGTCGTCTGGGCGAGCAAGGGGTTCGAGGCAGAAGACGCCCGGCTGCCACACCAGGTCGCCGACGAGGAACTGGCCGCCGCGGTGCCGCGCGGAGCGCTTTCCGGACCCAGCTTCGCGCTCGAAGTTGCACGGGGTCTGCCCACTGCGGTTGCCCTCGCGGCGACCGACAACGCCTTTGCCAGCGAGATGGCGCGGCGACTCCACAGTCCGCGGCTGCGCATCTATTCGAGCGACGATCTGGTGGGAGCAGAGGTCGGCGGCGCGGTCAAGAATGTGATTGCCATCGCTGCCGGTGTCGCCGACGGCTTGGGTTTCGGTCACAACGCCCGTGCCGCGCTCATCACGCGGGGCCTGGCCGAGATCACGCGCCTCGGCGTGCAACTCGGCGGGCGGCCGGAAACGTTCATGGGTCTGGCTGGGGCGGGCGATCTCATCCTCACCTGCACCGGCGATCTTTCCCGCAATCGCCGGGTCGGCCTCCTGCTGGCG
>JAEUMW010000288.1 GCA_016791345.1 Betaproteobacteria bacterium
CGCGTTCAAGGACCGTTATAATCGCCACTGGCGTCTTGAAAAGCTGGGCTTCATGTCACCCCACGAAGCCCGTCAGGCCTATGCCATGCGCAAGGCGGCCTGAGCTGCAATACCGTGTCCAGATAATGCGAGCCGGTACACCGAGTCCGAGGTTTTTGTTTTCTTTGGCCTACCGCTAATCCCTTGAGTCTTGGCGTTAAACGGTGCAGAATTGCGCGCTGTCGTGTCCGGTGGCAGGCTTTTAATCCGTTGGTCGGCGGTTCGAATCCGCCACGACCTACCAGTTTTTCGGCCCGACTACCGCAGTTACCAAGAACGTCTAAGTTAGCGACTACTACGGGCCGTTAGCTCAGCTGGTAGAGCAGTGGACTCTTAATCCATTGGTCGTAGGTTCGATCCCTACACGGCCTACCAAAACTCCCCTTTGCGAGACACCCGCCCTTCGCCAGCGTCTTGCCTGCCTGACCGTGGCGCACACGTGACGCCGGCATCACGTTCCCGCTCCGATGAGATCCGATGCGCGCAGCCGCAGCTTGAAGGCCCGCAGCAACTCACCGACAATCGACCCGCGAGGCTCTCCGCCGTTGTGGTGAACTGAACGCGAGAGCCTCAACCTTCGAGACCCGCGGAGGGCGCCGCGAGCCAAATCCCTATCGCACCGGCGGGGGGCGGCGTCTGGACAATCGGATTGAAATAACCCCATGACCGCCCGCGAGCATCACGTCACGGCGCCGGAGGATCAAGTCCCGGTTTCGCAAAAGGTCGCCTATGGTCTGGGCGCCATCGTGACAATCGTCGCGGTGAATTCGGTGGTGCAGCTCACGAGCCTGGTCTACGTCGTCGGATTGGGCATCAGCGCGATCTGGATCGGCTATGCCCAGGCGTTTCCGCGGCTGTGGGACGCGATCATCGATCCGTTCCTCGGCAACCTGTCGGACAACTCGCGGTCGCGCTTTGGCCGGCGAATCCCGTTTCTGGTCGTTGGCGGGATTCTGATCGGGATCGCGTTCTGGCTGCTGTGGACCGTGCCCCGCGACTGGAGCAAGGAGGCGATGTTCGCCTACTTCGTCGTCGCCTCGCTCTTTTTCTACACGGTGGTGCCGATCTACTCGATTCCGCACGGCGCGCTCGGCCTGGAGATGACGCCGGACTATCACGAGAGAACCAGCATCTTCGCCTACGCGAGCTTCATCGGGAACGTGGGCGCGTTGACGCTGCCGTGGGTCTATTTCCTGGCCAACCGCCCGATTTTCGGCGGCGACGAGGTCAACGGCGTGAAATGGATCTGCCTCGGGATGAGCGTCGTTCTCACGGCTGCGGCTCTCATCTGCGCGTTCGTCTGCAAGGAAGGAAAACTGCAGCAGACGCAAGGGCAGGAGCGCGTGCCGATGCTCGAGAGCTTCAAGACGACCTACCGGAATGGCACGTTCGTCCGGCTCGTGATCGTGTTCGTGCTGTTGATCGTCGGCTTCCAACTCGTGATGGGCTTCAGCAACCTCATCCAGATCTTCTACATTTTCGACGGCAACAAGGACGCGGCATCGGCGCTGATGGCGGAGAACGGTACGCTCTGGGCGATCGTCGGCATCGTGGGCGTGATTCCGATGACGTGGCTCTCGAAACGTCTCGGCAAGCGCACGACCGTACTGCTCGCGCTGGCGCTGATCGCGGCGGGCAACCTCGCAAAGATCGTCTGTTACAACCCGGCTTTTCCGCGACTCACTTACTTTCCGACGATTTGCCTGTCGCTCGGGATGGTGTTCTGCTTTTCGCTCGTGAACGCGATGATTGCCGACATCTGCGATGAGGACGAGTATTCCACGGGAATCCGGCGCGAAGGCATCTATTTCGCCGTCTACAACTGGTGGTGGAAGGTGGCGGTTTCAATTGCGACGATCGTGAGCGGCTACCTGCAGCACCTGACCGGGTTCGTCGAAGGCGCCGCGACCCAAAGCGCGGCTACGATGTTCTGGCTCCGATTCTGGGAGATCGGTCTGCCGTCGGCGATGTGCGTCGTCGCCATGGCGCTGATGGCCAAGTATCCGCTCACGGAAGCGCGAGCGTATGAGATCAAGCGGCTGCTCGCTGCACGCAAGACGACCACTTCGACCGGCAACCCGGCGCAAAGCACGTGACTGATGAAGCGCCCGTCGGTCCTCCGAGACTGAACGTAAGGCTTGCCCGATGGATGCTGGCGACGCTGTGCGTTGGCGCTGTCGGCTGTACCGCGGACGTCTACTCTCCCGCGTCGTCCGACGACGATCCGAGTGCGTTGCGCACGATCGTCCTGCACTGCCTCGACGCGACTGCGCCCGATTACTGCAAGCGCTGTCCGCAACCCCTGGTGGGCGAGTGCGGTGTGACGTCGTGCTGGAACAGCACCGACGTGTGGGCGGAAACGCCGCACTTCGTCGCGATTCCAGATCGCAAGATGTGCCAGTGTCCGCCCGGATTCGTGCACGGTCTCGCCCTTCCGCGCTCGATCGTTACCGGCGTCGAGGATCCCCGACGGCCCGACGGCATCTGGCCGTTTGCATGGCGCGTCGCGAGTGCGCGCATCGCGCCGACCGAAGAGATCGCCTTGGTCGTCAATCCGCCTTTCGCGCGAACGCAGGACGAACTGCATGTGCACATCGTCCGTCTGCTCGACGACGGACGCGCGCAGATCGAGGCGCGACAGCCGCTGCACATCGACAATCTGGAGGACGCCTGGCGTGCCGCGACGGCACACGCGCAACGGAGCGGTTACCAGAGTTACGGCGTTGCCCTCATCCAGTGGAGAAGCGGCGGCTACCTCGTCGTCGCGACCGACCGCAGCCCGGAGATGGCGTTCACGGAATCGCTCTGCAGCAGCGGAGCACCGAGCCGATAGCGAGCACCATCGCAGACCATCGCGCAGGATTTCTCACGCTGCACGCAGACACGCAGCAGTGGTCGCAGGCACGCTGTTCGAGAACTTCTCGATCAAGCCTGAAACGCGACTTTCCAGGGAGTTATGTACAGAAACCTGAGGTAGAGTCACGATGTCACGGCCAGGCTTTTGGCAAATATCGGTAATGTCCTGTTCCGGGTAACGAATTACCCGTCTGCTCGAAAATTGAGCGGCCGCCTTAAGACTCCTTTTCCTCGCCGTGAGCCGGGTCTCTTTCCACAGAGTTGTCCACAGCTTCTGTGGACCAGCGAAAAGTCAAGCATGAAGGGATGAGAATGACATCGTCGAGGGAGACCGACGCCACAGGGTCCTTCCTCGGATCGTGCAGAATCCGAAGTATTGACGACACGCGCTGGCAGCGACCGCAGTACTGTCGGCAGCCACGCTTGCTCCCTGCCGGAGGAGCGGGATACGAGCTCAAGAGCAGGCAATCCCACGTTAAGTCGCCGACCCCGGCCTCGCGAAAGTTCGCACGCGCGGCCAGCGCTTGCGTTAACTTGCCGAGTCACGTCGGATTTCCTATCCTTCGTCGTCGATCGACTGGAGGTGATGCGCGAATCCCATGTGGATTCGCGGGCATCGCGAACGAAACATGGCCCATCTGATCTTCTACGAGAAACCCGGTTGCGGCGGCAACGCGCGCCAGCGTGCACTGCTGCGAGCCGCGGGGCACACGCTGGAACAGCGCAACCTGCTGGCGCACCCGTGGACGCGCGAAGCGCTGCTGGAATTCCTCGATCCCTTGCCGGTGGCGCAGTGGTTCAACCGCGCGGCACCACGCATCAAGAGCGGCGCAATCGACCCGGAAACGCTCGACCGCGAGGTCGCGCTGAAAGCGTTGCTCGCAGAGCCACTGTTGATCCGCCGGCCGCTCATGCAGCGCGCGGACGCCGGTACGAGACTGGTCGGTTTCGATCTGGACGCGGTGCAGCGCTTCGTCGGGCTGGGCGACACCACGCCGCCGACGGAAGCGATGGAGGGCTGCGCATCGCCGCGCGAACGCTGCGCTCCGGGCGGCGCTGCGCGATGAACATCCTCACCGGCGAAAGCACGGAAGCCTGGTTCGGCGGAGAGGTGCCGGCGGCGACGCGCGAACTGTTGCGCCAGGCAGCGACCGCACCGGCTGTGGAACGCAGCACGCTCTTGTGGACGGCGCAGGCGCTGGCACCGCATGCGCTGCCCATCTACTACGCGCTCTACAAGCACCACGCGCAGCGGCGCGAGTTCGAACTGGCCGAACGCGCAGCTCGGCGCGGGCTCGCGGAGGCGGCGCACGCTGCCGACCTGCGCGATGACGGCCAGCACCTGGATGGCAGTGCCGCCGATTTCGCGGCCAATGGGCCGGCGCGCTTCTGGCTCTTCACGCTGAAGGCACTCGCGTTCATCGCGCTGCGCAGCGGTCGCCCTGACGAAGCACGCGCGCTCCTGGCGCGCATCGCCGCCGTCGGACCCGAGCATCGGGTCGGGGACGAGGTGGTCGCGGCGCTGCTCGGAGCAGCCGGCGGCGCCGATACCGATTCGCGATCAAACCGATAGAAGTCGACGAGCGCAACGACGCGGATCGGGCAGGAGTCTCTCACGCGGCGAGCTTCTGCATCTCCCGATAGAGGTCCGCCTTGCCCTCGAAACCGATGCCGGGCAAGTCCGGCAACGTGACGTGACCGTTCTCGACCTTCACGCTGTCGGGAAATCCGCCGTACGGCTGGAAGAGATCCGGGTAGGATTCGTTGCCGCCCAGCCCGAGACCCGCAGCGATGTTGAGCGACATCTGATGTCCGCCATGCGGAATGCAGCGGCTCGCCGACCACCCGTGCTGCCGGAGCATCGCAAGAGTGCGCAGGTATTCGACGAGGCCGTAGCTCAGGGCGCAGTCGAACTGCAGCCAGTCGCGGTCGGCGCGCATGCCGCCGTAGCGGATCAGATTGCGTGCGTCCTGCATCGAGAAGAGATCCTCGCCGGTGGCCATCGGCTTGTCGTAGTAGTTGCGCAGCGTCGCCTGCAGCTCGAAATCCAGCGGGTCGCCCGGTTCCTCGTACCAGAACAAATCGTATTGAGAGAGCGCCTTCGCGTACTGGATCGCGGTGTCGAGATCGAAGCGCCCGTTGGCATCGACGGCGAGCTTCTGACCGTCCTGCAGGACACTCAGGATGGAATCGATGCGCCGCAGATCCTCGTCCAGTGACGCACCGCCGATCTTCTTCTTGACGACGGTGTAGCCACGGTCGATGTAGCTGCGCATCTCGTCCTTGAGCTTCTGGTGATCCTGTCCGGGGTAGTAGTAACCGCCCGCCGCGTAGACGAAGATGCGACGATTGGGCTTGCCGTCGCCGTAGCGTTCGGCCAGCAACTGGAAGAGGGGCTTGTCCTCGATCTTGGCGACGGCATCCCAGACCGCCATGTCGATGGTGCCGATCGCGACCGACCGCTCGCCGTGGCCGCCCGGCTTCTCGTTGGTGAACATGCAGCCCCACGCCTTGTGCGGGTCGAGATTCTCGCCGGTGGCATCGACGAGGCTTGCCGGGTCGGCCTCCAGCAGGCGCGGAATGAAGCGCTCCCGCATGAGCATGCCCTGCCCATAACGTCCGTTCGAGTTGAAGCCGTAGCCGACGACGGGCTTGCCGTCGCGGA
>JAEUMW010000289.1 GCA_016791345.1 Betaproteobacteria bacterium
CGATGCCGGATGCCACGGGCAGCGTGACCTCGCGCACCGCACGGTAGACGAGGTGCAGGCGCGGCAGGTTCGAGCGGTCGCGCGCAAGATGGCTGACGATGTTCTCCACGACCACCACCGCCGCGTCGACCAGCATGCCGATGGCGATGGCGAGGCCGCCCAGGCTCATGAGGTTGGCGCTCATGTCGAAGAGGTCCATGAGAATGAACGTGCCGAGCGCCGCGAGCGGCAGAGTCGCGGCGACGACGAGGGCGGCCCGCACGTTGCCGAGAAAGAGCAGCAGCAGCACGACCACCAGCACGATCGCCTCGGCGAGCGCCCGTGTCACCGTGCCGACCGCGCGCTCCACCAGATCGCCGCGGTCGTAGAACACCTCGACCTTCACCCCCGGCGGCAGCCGCGGCGCGAGCTCCGCCAGCTTGGTGCGCACACCGTCAACCACCTGCTGTGCGTTGGCGCCGCGCAGGCCGAGCACGAGACCCTGCACTGCTTCGCCGGAGCCGTTGCGCGTGACGGTGCCGTAGCGCGTGAGACTGCCGATGCGGACCGTCGCGACATCGGCCACGCGGACGGGAATGCCCTGGCGTTCCGCAACGACGATCGACTTGACGTCGTCGATCGTGCGCACGGCTCCCTCGACGCGGACGAGCAGCGTTTCCTCGCCGTCGCGCAGGCGGCCGGCGCCATCGTTGCGGTTGTTCGCCTCGAGTGCGCGCTGCAGGTCCGCGACGCGGATGCCGCGACCCTGCAGTGCCGCGTTGTCCGGCACGATCTCGAAGGCGCGGACCGCGCCGCCGAGCGAGTTCACGTCCGCGACGCCGGGCAGCGTGCGCAGCGCCGGCCGGATCACCCAGTCGAGCAGCGTGCGTCGCTCGGCAGACGTGAGGTCGCCGCCTTCGATCGTGAACATGAACATCTCGCCGAGCGGTGTGGTGATCGGCGCCAGTCCGCCACTCACGGTCGCAGGCAGCAGCGGCAGGGCGTTATTCAACCGCTCGTTCACCTGCTGCCGTGCCCAGTAGATGTCGGTGCCGTCCTCGAAGTCGATGGTGACATCGGCGATGGCGTACTTGGACACCGAACGCAGGATGCGCTTGTGTGGAATGCCCAGCATCTCGAGCTCGATCGGCGTGACGACGCGCGTCTCCACCTCTTCGGGTGTCATCCCCGGCGCTTTCATGATGATCTTTACCTGAGTAGTGGAGACGTCTGGGAAGGCATCGATCGGCAGCTGCCGGAACGCCTGCACGCCGGCGCCGACGAGCAGCAGCGTGAGGACGACGACTAGCAGCCGTTGCGTCAGCGCGAGCTCGACCACGCGTGCGAGCATCACAGCCCTCCCAATCCCATGAGCATGCCCTTGAGTCCGGCGATGCCGCGCACCACGACTTCGTCACCGCTCGCGAGATCGGCGCGGATCGCGCTTTCCTTCGCCCCTTCGTAGACCAGGGTTGCGATCTGCGCACGGAAGCCCTGCGCCGTCTTCACGAAGAGCAGCAGCTTGCCGTCTTGGCGCAGGAGTGCCGTGTTCGGCACGCGCCAGCCGCCGCTCGTGCCGGGGGCGGCGGCGACCACGGTCGCCTCGACGTTCTGTCCAGGCTTGAGCGTCTCCGCATTTCCGTCGATGAGCGCGCGCACCATGACCGTCTGGCTGTCGGGGTCGACGCTGCCACCGACGGCGATCACGTGGCCGTGCGCGCGGAACTGCGGCACCGTCACCGGGTCGCCGTCGCGCACGCCGGCGGCGCGCGTGACCGGAATCTGAATCTCCAGCCAGAGCGGATTCACGCGCGCGATCTTGTAGATCGGTGCATAGGCATCGAGACGCTGGCCGACGGTTGCCATCTGATCGAGCACGACGCCGTCCGCAGGGGCTGCGATGTCGAGTGAGCTGGCGATAGCGCGGGCGCTGCGCAGCCTGGCGATGGCAGATTCAGACATACCCGCAAGCCGCAGGCCCTGCGTGCGTTCGGCGAGCACCGCGGCCGCCTCGGCGTGACTTCCCTGTGCGGCGAGGTAGCGGCTCTCGGCGATGATGCCCTCGCGCCACAGCGACGCGTCGCGCTTCAGTGTCGCCTCGGCGATGTTCCACTGGTTGGCCGCTTGGACGAAAAGACGCTGTGCTTCCGCGAGCGCGGGGCTCTGGATGCGCGCGAGCACCTGGCCCTTGCGCACACTCTCGGTCACCGACACGGTGAGCGTCTCCACCAATCCCGGCAGCGGCGTGCTCACGACGTTTAACTGGGTATTGGGAACAACGACGCGTGCGCTGAGTCCCTGCAACGGCGCACGATCGTCCGGCGTCGGACGCGCCGTGGCAACGTCAAGCGACCGCGCCTGTTCCGGGCTGACTGTCAGTTCGAGGTCTGCCGCGCCGACAGGCCGCGCGAGCACTGTGCACAACAGCGCCCCGGCGGCAATCGAAACTCTGTCCATCCTGTGACACCCCTGTACGGCCGTGGCCGTGCGAGTACAAACGACGACAAGTCCGCCGTCGCATGGGCGGCGGTCGGGCTTGCGCGAGGGAAGGGGTCAGGCAGAGGCTGGTGGTGCCAGCGGCAGCGGTTTGGGGAAGGGCTGCGCCGCAGTCGCCTGCACGCAGACGAATCGTTCGGCTTCGGTGGTTCGGCCGCTGCAGGACGCAACTACTGCCCCGTCGATCGCCGGCAGATCGAGCAGACGCAGGACGTCGTCGCCCACGTGCGCGTCGGGTGTGGACACGACGCGCGCTTCGAAATCGCGGATCTCGGTGGTGACTGTGTGATGGTTCGCGGCGAACGGCACCGACAGGCCGAGGTGGATGTGCACACCGGACGGGCCCGCGCTGCCATCGGCGAAATGCGCGTGCAGGAGGGGGGCGACGGTCTGTGCGATGGCAAAGAGAAGGACGAGCGCCTGCAGACCGCGCTTGACGTGCACGGCTGCGCTCATGCTCTTGCGCCTTTCCGATCTAGCAACATAATTGAAAATTAAACCATATTTCTTTTGCAGACGGCTTGCGCTGCGTCAACCCGAACTGATGTTGTTCGCGTTGTGAAAACCGAGCGAGACATCGCTTCCACGCTTTTCGACAATACCCGCAATCCCCCGCCAGACAAGGCCAAACCGTGGGTCATCGTGCACCCACGGACCGCGCAACACAGCGCTTTTTTTTCTCGCATATCCCGTGTTCCCCTTGCTACTATTGCCGTCGGCGCTCGCATGGAGCGGATACGGCGCAGCGTGGCAGGTTTCACGCCGCCGGGCGAGCAGCGCTTATCGACAACCGAGGCCGCGCAGCCAAGGAAGAAATCGACTCGGCTCGAACGAGCCAGCACTTATTCCACATGCAAAAAGAGGGTGATAGATGAACAAGAGCGAACTGGTGGATGCGATTGCAAAAAAGACGGGGGGAACCAAGGCCTCCGTGGAAGCGACGCTGGAAGCCTTCGTTGACACCGTGACCGGAACGCTCGCCAAGGGCGGGACGGTGGCGCTGATCGGATTCGGCACGTTCTCCACGTCGAAGCGCGCCGCGCGCACTGGCCGCAATCCGGCGACGGGAGAGGCGATCAAGATCGCGGCATCGAAAGTCGCGAAGTTCTCCGCCGGCGCGGGACTCAAGAAGGCGGTCAACAAGAAATAGGACCGGCACGACGCTGCCTGCCTTGCGGCGGGCAGTAGTTGGACATCCGCCGTGTGTCCCACGGGGCACATGGTTGTGCTCTCGGTGTCGGCGCTGCGTGGACGACGCGGCGTCGACCCGACGTTCGCCCGGCGCCGCAGGTGCCGGTGCGGGATCCCGTATCTTCGTTGCTACGCGTCGGCCAGGGGTCTCTGACTTCGCGCCCGATCACTCCCCGTGGACGGTCTTCCACCGAATTCATCACCGGCACCCGCGTTGCCGCCAGCGGACACCCCCGGAGCGCAGTTCGACCTGCGCGGACGCAGCGTTCCCATCGCCAACGGCTGGCAATGGATCGTCGCGGGGTGGGACCTCTTCCGCAAGCAGCCGGGAATGTGGGTCCTTTTCTTCGTCCTGCTTCTCGTCGTTTTCGCGGTGCTCGGCAGCATTCCCTTTCTCGGCGGCGCGGCCGCAGCACTCATCACCCCGGTGCTCACCGGCAGTCTGATGATCGCGTGCCGGGACGTGGACGAGGGTCGCGATCTCAAGCCGGAGGATCTCCTCGCCGGCTTCCGCAGCAACCTGCAGCCGCTGCTCGTGGTGGGCGTGTTTCATCTGGTGGCAACGCTGATCATCCTCTTGCTGGTGCTGATGTTCGTCGGTGCCACCGTCGGCGTCGGCGCGCTGATGGGCGCGAGCGTTGGTTTCCCGGGCACGGGCGCGCTTGCCGCAGGTGTCGTTTCGCTGCTGATTGCGGGGCTCATCGGGGCGGCGCTCGCGGTTCCCGTCTATGCCGCCATGTGGTTCGCGCCCGCGCTCATCGTCTTCCACGACGTCGACGCCGTCTCCGCACTGAAGGCGAGTTTCTTCGCCATTCTGAAGAACATACCGGCGACCTTCTGGTACGGCCTCATCGTGGTCGGCCTGGCGATCCTGGCTGGCATCCCGTTCGGCCTCGGCTATTTCGTTCTTGCTCCGGTCGCCTTCGCCTCGGTGTACGCGTCGTATCGCGACATCTTTTTCGTGGCCTGAGGTTGCGCCCGGATCACGCGGGGGCGGGATGCGGCGAGTGTGCTTCAGGAAGCACATTCGTGCGCGGAGTGTGTCGATTTGGGTTCACGCTGGGCGCCTGATGCTTTACGATCCGCCTAACGATGGGCGGACGGGCAAAGCCATCGGACAAGAACCTGCAGGAAGTGGACGCCCGCGAGGGCTTAAGCCAGGGAGCGGCACCAATGGAAATCGTGAAGACCGATGTGGCCATCATCGGTGCGGGCGGCGCAGGTCTGCGTGCTGCGATCGCCCTTGCCGAGACGGACCCGAAGCTCACCATCGCGCTGATCTCGAAGGTCTATCCCATGCGCAGTCACACCTGCGCAGCCGAAGGCGGGGCGGCCGGCGTGATCAAGCCCGACGACAGCCTCGATCTGCATTTCAA
>JAEUMW010000290.1 GCA_016791345.1 Betaproteobacteria bacterium
ACCGCCACGCCGCGCGCCTTCGACACGTGCACGACGCCGTCGATCTCGGGAGCGTCGGCAAACGAGCGCGCGATTGCCCTGGTGCCGTGCACTTCGTCGACGAGCACGTCGAGCGTCTTGCCGATCCTTGAGCGCAGCCGCTCGGCGCTGATCTTCTCCTGCAGCGTCATGAAGCGCTCGCGCCGCTCTTCCTTGACCTCTTCCGGCACGTGTCCGGGCAATTCATTGGCGCGCGCGCCGTCGACCGGCGAATAGGCGAAACAGCCGACGCGGTCGAGCTGCGCGTCCTCCAGGAACGCGAGCAACGCCTCGAACTCGGCCTCGGTCTCGCCGGGGAAGCCGACGATGAAGGTGCTGCGGATCGCCAGTTCCGGACAGATGGCGCGCCACGCGCGGATGCGGGCGAGGTTGTCCTCGGCACTGGCCGGGCGCTTCATCAGCTTGAGGATGCGCGGGCTCGCATGCTGGAACGGCACGTCGAGGTAGGGAAGCAGATTTCCCTCGGCCATCAGCGGGATGAGCTCGTCCACGTGCGGGTAGGGGTACACGTAGTGCAGGCGCACCCAGGCCGGCAGTCCCGCCAGGGCGCGTGCAAGCTCCGTGATGCCCGCGCGCAGTGGCCGACCGTGCCAGAAGCCGGTGCGGTACTTGAGGTCGACGCCGTAGGCGCTCGTGTCCTGCGAGATCACGAGCAGCTCCTTGACACCCGCGGCCACGAGCGTCTCGGCCTCGGTCATGACCTCGCCGACCGGGCGGCTGACCAGGTCGCCGCGCATCGAGGGAATGATGCAGAAGGTGCAGCGATGGTTGCAGCCCTCGGCGATCTTGACGTAGGCATAGTGCCTGGGCGTGAGCTTGACGCCCTGCGGCGGGATCAGGCTCGTGAAGGGGTCGTGCGGTTGCGGCAGGTGCGCATGCACGGCCTCCATCACCTCGGTTGCGGCGTGTGGGCCGGTCACGGCGAGCACGGCGGGGTGAACTTCGCGCACGACGCTGCCCTGGGCGCCGAGACAGCCGGTGACGATCACGCGGCCGTTCTCCGTCAACGCCTCGCCGATGGCATCGAGGGATTCCTCGACCGCGCTGTCGATGAAGCCGCAGGTGTTGACGACCACCAGATCGGCATCCGCGTAAGTCGGCGAGATCAGGTAGCCCTCGGCGCGCAGCTGCGTGAGGATCCGCTCCGAGTCGACCAATGCCTTGGGGCAGCCGAGCGAGACGAAACCGACCTTGGGTGGAGCGGTCACCGGTGGTTCAGATGGGGTGCGCCGGGCGGACCGGCAGGCCGGGGTCGCTAGCTCTTGCCGCCGCCCTGGCTCTCGTCCGAGGCGGCTTCCCCGGTCTTCAGTCCGGGGAACGAGAAGCTGCCGAAGAGGTTGCGCGTCTGGCGCTGCAATTGTTGCTGCATCTCCAGAAACATGCTCGCGCTCTGTTCGAGGTAGCTGCCCATGAGGCTCTGGATGGTGGGGCCCTGCAGCTTCATGAACTGCGTCCAGGCATCCGGGGAGAGCATCGGGTTCTCGCCGTAGATGGCACGCGACTGCTCTTGCAGCCGATTCTGCAGGTCCATGAAAGTCTGGATGTTCTTCTCCAGGTAATTGCCCATCATGCCCTGCATGGTATGGCCGTAGAAGCGGATGATCTGCGAGAGCATGTCGCTCGAGAACATCGGGATGCCGTCGCTCTCTTCCTCGATGATGATCTGCAGCAGGATGCTGCGCGTGAGATCGTCGCCGGACTTGGCGTCGACCACCTTGAAGTCGGAGTTGTCGAGTACGAGGCGCTTGACGTCTGCGAGGGTGATGTAGCTGCTGGTGGCCGTGTCGTAGAGTCGCCGGTTGGGATATTTCTTGATGAGGCGAACCTTTTCGCTTCCTTCAGCCATCGGAATCCTTTCCGGGTAAGATGCGGCATGCTGGGAGTGCGCTCATGCGATAATTATAACCATCTGAGAGATAGAAGCTAAACGCAACACATGACGCGCTGCAGCATGTTGAGTTGACAAGGGCAGGGAAGCGACTACAATCGCTTTGTGCGATGCAGCAAAGTGCACCGGTCGAAACTGGTGTAACCAACGTGAGGAGAGAGAAGATGTTTGAAAAGCCGGAAGATTTCGCCGCCTTCGGTAAGGGGGGTCTCGAGACAGCAATCAAGTTTGCCCAGATCTCGATGGACAGCGCCGAGCGCATGATGAAGCTGCAGCTCGACGCCGCCCGCACTTCGTTCGAAGAGAACAGCAAGACCGCGAAGGCATTGGCGGATACCAAGGACCCGCAGCAGCTGATGAGCCTGCGGACCAAGCTCGCAGAGCAGAGCGTCGAGAAAATGCTCTCGTACTGCAAGAGCGTCTACGAGGTGGCGTCGGCGACGCAGGCGGAGGTTTCGCGCCTGCTGGAACAGGCGATGACCTCGCACAGCGGTGAGGTCATGGAAGCCATCGAGAAGGTCATGAAGGCAACGCCGGGCGCGGGCTCGGAGGCCGCCGTGGCCGCTTTCAAGACGGCCATGTCCGCCACCCAGAATGCGATGGAGAGCATGACCAAGGCGGCAACACAGGTGACGCAGATGGCCGATTCGTCGATCCGCGCCGCGACACAAGCCACCTCGGAAGCCGCGAAGGCGGCCGTGAAGAAGAAGTAGCAGTCGGTTGACGCTGCGGCTGCGAACGCCGCTGCGCCAAGAGCTTCGATGACAAAAGGCCCCGGGGAGCAGGGGCCTTTTGTGTTAGGGCGCTTCAGCTGATGCCGTCTTACTCCTGGCGCACTCTGACGTAGCTGCCGGGAGCGGGTTCCAACTCGGTATACGTGCGATTGCCGAGCTTCTTCGGCGCGGCAACCTCGCCGCCCGAGCGCTTGACCAGCCATTCCGACCAGCGTGGCCACCAGCTGCCCGGCACCTGCTTCGCGTTGGCGAGCCACTCCTCGTGAGTCTCCGGCAGCTTGCCCTCGCCCACCCAGTAGTTGCGGCGGTTTTTCGAGGCGGGATTGATGACGCCGGCGATGTGCCCGCTGGCCGCCAGCACGAACTCGATCTCCTCGCTGCCGAGGAGCCGCGCGCTGATGTAGGCGGAGTGCCACGGCACGATGTGGTCCTCGCGCGCCGCCAGCGCGAACGTCGGAACCTTGATGCTGCGCAGATTGAGCGGTATGCCGAGCGCCGTGAGCTTGTTGGGCACCCGCAGGTTGTTCTCGAAGTACATGTTGCGCACATACCAGGCGTACAGCTTGCCGGGGAGATGTGACCCGTCGCTGTTCCAGTAGAGCAGATCGAAGGCTTCCGGCGTCTTGCCCTTGAGGTAGTTGTTGACCACGTAGGACCAGACGAGCTCGTTCGCGCGCAGGCTGGCGAACGTGCTGGCGAGCTCCGAACCGCGCACGACGCCGCCCTCGGCAAAATCGACATCGCGCTTTTCCACGTAGGCTTCGTCGAGGTAGACACCGATCTCGCCGACGTCGCTGAAGTCGAGCATCGTCGTGAGCAGCGTCAGCGTGTTGACGCGCTTGTCGCCGCGCGCCGCCATCACCGCGAGCGCCGAGGACAGCAACGTGCCGCCGACGCAGAAGCCGAGCATGTTGGCCTTGTCGGCGCGGGTCACGTCGAGGACGACTTCCAGGGACTTGAACACCGCCTGCTCGAGATAGTCGTCCCAGGACAGCGAACCGAGCTCCGCCGGAATGTTCCGCCACGAGACGAGGAACGTGTTGAAGCCCTGATCGACCGCGTACTTCACGAACGAGTTGTCCGGCTGCAGATCGAGGATGTAGTACTTGTTGATGAACGGCGGGACGATCAGGAAAGGCACCTCGCGCACCTTCTCCGTCGTCGGGCGGTAGTGGATCAGCTGGAAGATCTCGTTCTGGAAGATCACCGAGCCGGGTGTCTTGGCGAGGTTCTCGCCGACTTCGAAGGCGGATTCGTCGACCATCGAGATGCGCCCCTTTTCGAGGTCGTCGACGAGATTCCTGTAACCCTTCGCGAAGCTCTGGCCCCCCGTCTCCATCGCGAGTTTCAGCGCCTCCGGATTCGACGCCGGGAAGTTCGCCGGGCACATCGCGTCCACGATCTGCCGCGTGAAGAACTTGAGCTTCTTCTTGCTGTGCGGCTCGAGCTTGGCCGCCTCCGCCAGGTCGGAGAGCCAGCGCGCGTTGAGCAGGTAGGACTGCCGCAGGAAATCGAAATACGGGATCTCCTTCCACTCCGCGGCCTGGAAGCGGCGGTCTCCTTTCTCCGGCACCACGACCGGCTCCGCTTCCTGTCCGGTGGCGCGCTTCAGCATGTTGCTCCACAGCCGCCCCCACATCTCTGCGTAGCGCTTGTTCAGCTGCTGCAGCTGGTCGGCGTCATGCATCACGCCGGCGGTGAGCGACTGCAGCATCTCGTTTGCCTCCAGGCGCTGAGCCGGCGTGAACTTCTTCAGGAACTCCGTGATCAGCTTCTGATTCGCCTCGGTGATCGACTTTACGAGCTCGAAATTCTCGGGCGGATTCTCCGTGCGCGCATCCATGGCAATCGTCTCCGCGGGGGTTGGCCGGCAGACCGGCGGGGGTGGTCGGGGGATTCTGGAAGCCGCCTCATCGGGTGTCAAGCGCGCACCGGGAGAACTTCAGCTCATGTACATCGCTGCGATCGGCTGGCTCTACATCGTCACCCTGATGGCGCTCACCGAACAAACCATCGGAGCGGGAATCGCGACGCTGGTGCTGTGGGGCGTCCTGCCGCTGGGACTCGTCATCCTCGTGCGCAGCGGCAGCAAGCGCAGCCGGCGATTGCGGCGGGAGGCCCGGCAGGGAGCCGCGTCAGATGACGATGCGGCAAGCGACCGCAGCCATCAATGACCCGGCACGAGGCGTCCGGCGATCCAGATGGTGCCGACACCCAGTGCGATGAGGCTCAGCTGCTGCACCGTGGCGTGCAGTTCGGGTCGGCGGTGCAGGCCCGGGATGAGATCCGCGACCGCGATATACAGCATGCTCGCTGCGGCGATGCCGAGCAGCGGCGGCACCAGGTGCTCGACGTGATGCAGCATGGCGTAGGCGAGCAGGCCTCCCACGAGGGTCGCGACGCTCGAAAGGAGGTTGAAGGCGACTGCCCGGCTGCGGCTGTAGCCGCTGTGCAGCAGCACCAGGAAGTCGCCGACTTCCTGCGGGATCTCGTGCGCGATCATCGCGAGCGCAGTGACGATGCCGAGCTGGACGTCGGCCAGGAAGGCGGCCGCGATCAGGATGCCGTCGACGAAGTTGTGGATGGTGTCGCCGATCAGGATCATGAGGCCGCTGCGCCCGTGGTCGTGCTCGATGGCCGGGCTGCCGTGGCTCTCGCAGGTGTCCTCGTGGCAGTGCCGCCAGAGGACGAGTTTTTCCAGCGTGAAGAACCCGAGCACGCCGCCGAGCACGACGGTGCCCATCGGCACGCCATCAGCGCGCGCGAACGCCTCCGGCAGGAGGTTCAGGAACACCGCGCCGAGGAGCGCGCCGATCGCGTAGCTGATCAGCACCGGCACGTGGCGCGGCTGCGCCGAAAGCGCGACGACGCCGGCCGCCAGCACACTCAACACGCCGCCCGCGAGGCAGGCGCCGATGATCCACTGCAGGACCGTCATGGCGGGACGCCGCGAAAAAAGGCGCGATTATACGCGTCGCGTATCGGAGGAATCGTGCTCGAGCCAGATCAGCGAGGCCATGCGTCCCGTGACGCCGTTGCGGCGGTGAGAGAAGAAGCGCGCGGCGTCGCTGAACGTGCAGAGGCCGCCGCCATGCACGCGGGTGACACCGATACGGGCGAGCCGCATGCGGGCAAGCGCGTACAGGTCGGCGAGCCACTTGCCGGTGCTGCGCGGAATGAAGGCCGCGGCGGCCTCGGGGTTGTCGCGAAGAAAGGCGTTGCGTACGTCGTCGCCGACTTCGAAGGCTTCGGGGCCGATCGCAGGACCGAGGCATGCGATCACGCGCGCAGGCTCGACTCTAAGGGCGTCCACGGTGCGCTCGACCACCCCCGCGGCGAGGCCGCGCCAGCCGGCGTGGGCGATGCCGACCGCCTCGCCCGCGTCGTCGGCCAGGAACACGGGCAGGCAATCCGCCGTGAGAACGGCCAGCACGGAACCCGCATCGCGGGTGACCGCGGCATCCGCCGCGCAGCCTGCGCGGTGCTGGCGGGAATCGGCGACCGCGACGCCGTGGACCTGTCGCAGCCAGAGCGGCTCGCTCGGCAGGTGCTCGGCCAGCACCGCGCGGTTGTGCGCGACGGCGGCGGGATCGTCGCCGACGTGGTCGCCGAGATTGAACAATGCGTACGGTCCGCTGCTGACACCGCCAGAGCGCGTCGTGACGAGAGCGCGCACACGCGGCGGCACCGGCCAGTCGGGTTCGAGCAGCACCAAGGGAGACTCAGCGACCGGCATGCATGCAGGCGTGCGCACGCAGCGCTTCGATGAGCCGCTGCATGTCCGCAGGCGGCGCCGCCGTCCAGCGCACGACCGCGCCGGTCGACGGATGTACGAGACCGAGCGTTGCGGCGTGCAGCGCCTGTCGATCGAATGCCGCAACGATGCTTGGGCAGGAGGCCGGCACACTCCGGTGGCCGTACACGGGATCGCCCACGAGCGGATGGCCGATCGACTGCATGTGAACGCGGATCTGGTGCGTGCGCCCGGTCTCCAGCGCGAGGCGCAGCAGACTCACGCCGGCGAAGCGCTCCAGGACGTGGTAGCGGGTGCGCGCCGGCTTGCCGGCAGAGACCACGGCCATGCGTGTTCGGTGCACCGGATGGCGACCGATGGGCGCTTCCACGTCGCCGTCGCAGGCTACCTCGCCATGCACCAGGGCGACATACTCGCGCTTGACGGTGCGCGCCTGCAGTTGACGCACGAGATCGACCTGCGCCGGCAGCGTCTTCGCCACGACGAGCAAGCCGCTTGTGTCCTTGTCCAGGCGGTGCACGATGCCGGAACGAGGCACGTTGGCCGTCTCCGGCGCGTGGCGAAGCAGTGCGTTCTGAAGCGTGCCGCGCGGATTCCCGCTGCCCGGATGCACGACCAGCCCGGCGGGCTTGTCGACGACGAGCAGCGCCGCATCCTCGAAGACGACGTGCAGCGGAATGTCCTCCGGCTGCGTTGCGAGCACCTCCGGGTCAGGCTCGCAGTCGACCTCGACGCGGTCGCCGGCCCACACTTTGTCGCGCGGTGCGAGCGGCGCACCGTCGCGCGTGATGCGCCCGCGCCGCATCCAGGCCTGCAGGCGGTTGCGCGAGTGATCGGGCAGCAGCTGGGCGAGCGCCTGATCAGCCCTGAGTCCCGAGCATGCGGTGGGGACGGTGAGCGCGAGGGGGCGGCTGCTTAGGCTATAATTCGCGTCGCCGGATTCCTGCCGACCCATCCGTATGTCGACCTCCATGCCCCGCAGTTTAGCCCTCGCCAGCAGTCTTCTTCTAGCGCTCGTGCTCGTCAGCGGCTGCGGCCTGCTGCCGGAGAAATACGACGAGACCAAGGGCTGGTCGGCGCAGAAGATCTATTCCGAGGCGCGCAGCGAACTCGCCGACGGCAATTACGAGAAGGCGATCAAGCTCTACGAGACGCTGGAGTCGCGCTATCCGTACGGACGCTACGCGCAGCAGTCGCAGCTCGACGTCGCGTATGCCTATTACAAGGACCGGCAGTCCGCCTCTGCGGTCGCCGCCTGCGACCGCTTCATCAAGCTGCATCCGAACCACGCAGCGGTGGACTACGCGTACTATCTCAAGGGCCTCGCCAACTTCAACGAGGACCTGGGCTTCATGGGCAGCTTGAGCGGTCAGGACATGACCGAGCGTGATCCGAAGGCGCTGCGGGATTCGTACGACGCCTTCCGCGACCTGGCGCTGCGCTATCCGAACAGCAAGTACACGCCCGACGCGATTGCCCGCATGAACTACCTGCTCAATGCGCTCGCCTCGCACGAAGTGGCGGTGGCCCGCTTCTACTACAAGCGCGGCGCATACGTGGCGGCTGCCAACCGCGGCCAGAGCGCCCTTACCCGCTATCCTCGCGCGCCGGCGAACGAGGAAGCGCTCGTCATCATGGCGATGAGCTACGACAAGCTGGGTCTCACCGATCTGCGGGATGATGCCGAACGGGTTCTCGTGAGCAACTTTCCCGATACCCGGTACAAGCTCGGCAGCAATCCGTACAAGCAGTGGTGGCAGATCTGGAGCACGAACTAGGGTCGTGAGTCAGAGGTTCGTTGAACTATGAAGAATCCGGACGACGGGCATCCGGCGCAGGAATGCCGAGGACGCTGCCAGGTGCGGAGCCGCGCGGCGCTTGGCTAGGCAGCAAGCGAGCACGGCGACAAAGCATGGCGGCGATGATCGGCGTTGCTCAACGAACTTCTGACTCAGGACACTCTAGACCACGTCCCCCGCGCAGGAGCGCAATCCCTGCGGAGGGTGCTTACTTCGCGTACCAGGACTTGACGCCGGCATGGTCGCGAACGGCGTCGTGCACACCCATGAGCTTGCGGTAGCCGGCAAAGATCGTGGCGGGAATGTGATCGACTTTGCCGCCGATGAACCAGCGCACCGCCATGTGGAGCTTGAGGTCCACGACGTGGAGCTTTGCGCCACCGAAGAACGGCTCGCCCAGGATGTTCTTCTCCGCCGACCTTGCCCAGGCTGGCAGGAAACCTGCCACGATCGCTTCGCGCGCAGCCTTCTTCTCGGCGTCCCCCATGCGGATCGTCGGCGCAACGACGGCGCGAAGATCCTCCACGTGCTGCATCATCCCTTCGTGGCGCGCCGCATCGAAGTCGTCGGCAGGGTGGAGGCCGTGGCGGCGGCCAATCAGCACAAGGATGGCGTTGGAGTGCGCGAGCGGCGGACATCCCGGCAATTCAAGGACGGGCAGGCCACCGTAAGGCATCTGCTCCTTCATCGCGGGCCAAGCGGCCGAGTCGATGCGTACGTCCTCGAAGTCGATGCGCGCGAGGTGCAGGGCGAGACGACACTCCTCGCCGCGACTTACGGGAGCGTCGAAGTAGATCAGCTTGGGCTTGGTCACTGAGGAAAAGCGTACCACAACCCGGATCGACCCGCGTTCCGGGATCTACGGGCGCCGACCGTACGGCCATTGACCAGATGAACCAGGGTATGAATATGGGATGACCTCACGGCCTCCGCCTCCTGCATTGCCTGCTTGGTCTATCACTGGTCAATTACGGGGCGCGAATAGCACGGCCGAGTTTCAGAACGCCAAGGGTTCCCCGTATTTGCAGTACGCGGGCCGCCACGGCCGCGGCCGAAAAGCGCAAATAGCGTCGGACGGCGCCTCAGGTAGTTCAAAGTCGTCCGGGTTCCTGCCAACACACAGTTGCCTCCGTTGCCGGCCACAAGGTGCTCACCCTCGAGGGGCTGGGCACGCCGGAGAAACCGCATCCGCTGCAGCAGGCCTTCATCGAGGAGCAGGCGGTGCAGTGTGGCTATTGCATCAATGGCATGATCATGCAGGCGAAGGCGCTGCTCGACTCGCGCAAGCGGCCGACCGAAGACGAGATCCGGCAATGGCTCGCCGAAAACCTTTGTCGGTGCGGAACCCACGTGCGGATCGTGCGCGCGGTGAAGCGTGCGTCCGAGACCATGGCGTGAGGAGGGACGGATCATGTTCAACGCGCAGATTTCCCGCCGCGAGTTCCTGAAAACTTCGGGCGCGCTTGTTGTCACCTTCGCCGCGGGCAATCCGGGGGCCGAAGCCGCGGCGGCGCCTGCCGCTGTCAAGGCAAAGACAGTAGCACTTGACCAAGTCGACGGGTTCGTCGCGATTGACGGGACCGGTACGGTGACGGTTTACTCGGGGAAGGTGGACCTCGGCACGGGTCTGTACACGGCGCTCATGCAGATAGCCTTGGGGCGCCGGGGAACCTACCGCTGCCATCGTGCCGTCGACGATAGCGAATGCTGTCTATGATGCATGCGGCGCGCGCGTGCGCTCAGTACCGTTCAGGCCGTCGAAGGTTCTTGCTGCGATTAATCAAGAGGTGGTCTGACGCGGAAGCTTTCACCGTTCGGAGCGTCGGCGTCCACGCGGCGGTGAGAATGGCGGGACTGGCGCAGGCGAGCGCCGTCATCAAAAGGGCGACCTGCCCGCCTTCGTTTCGCGCCTCGCTCATCACCCTTTTCCGCTTGCAACGCATCGTACGATGTAGTGCGAACAGGCCCTGGCTACCCGAGCCCCAGTTCCTCACGCAGCAGGGCGGCGATCTCCGCGGCGCGCTCCGGCGCCACCAAAAGACGCATGCCCGCGACGCCAACTGAACCGAACACCGGCAGTACGCTCGCCAGGTGTTCGTTCGTGATCACGTAGTCCACCCCTTCCCGCTCCAGCAGCATCTTGATGATCAGGACTTCCTGCAGGTCTGCAGGCCGGTAGATTTCCGTGAGCGGTGCGTTCATGCGTTCGGCCTATGCGAAAGCCAGCGCCACCACGCCGGCGGTCATGAACAGCGCCGCGATGGTGCGGCGGCGCGCATCGCCTTCCGACAGGAGCCGCGCGCCGAGGAACGCGGCGATGAGGATGCTCACCTCCCGCGCCGGCGCGACGTAGCTCACGAGCGTGAGTTGCATTGCCGTCAGCACGAGAATGTACGCGAGGGGGCAGAGCACCGCGACCGCGATCACGTCGGCGCGATGCTGCTGCCATGCCTGTCGCACCGACGCACCGCGGCCGCGCAGGAGCGGCGCCATCAGCACGACGCGCCCGGCGTTGGTCAGCCAGTCCTGCAGGATCGGCGGTGTCAGCAGCAGCGCCACTGC
>JAEUMW010000291.1 GCA_016791345.1 Betaproteobacteria bacterium
TCCAGCGCGATGCGCGCGGCTTCATCCGCACCGGGTCGCTGCTTGCGCGCGAGGGCGAACGCAGCGCCGCCTGGCCGCTCGCGCGTGCGCCCTTCCTGCTCGAGACCAGCGTGCCCGGCATCTTCGCCGCCGGCGACGTGCGCTGCGGTTCGGTGAAGCGGGTGGCGGCGGCCGTCGGTGAAGGATCGATCGCGGTGCAGTTCATCCACCAGTACCTGGCCGACCAATGATCGCGCTCGACCGACTCCGCGCCATGCCGCTCTTTGCCGACCTGTCGGATAGCTGCATGCGCTGGGCGTGCAGCCAGCTCGAGGAAGTCACGCTTGCACCCGGCGAAGCGCTGGTGACCGAAGGCGAACCGGTGCGCGGCTTCTTCATCCTCGTCGAAGGCGAGATGGATGTGATGAAGCGCACCGACAATGGTGCGTCGCTGCCGGCCGGGCACCACACCGCGCCGGCATTCTTCGGCGAGATACCGCTGCTCGCGCAGACGCACGTGTTCGTGACGCTCCGCGCGGTCAGCGCATGCCGCCTCGGCCAGCTTGCCGAAGGCGCTTTTCGCCGGCTGCTCGCGGATTCGCCCGAGTTCAGCAAGGTGATCTTCCGCACCATGGCGGAGCGCGTATCCGGCATGGAGTCCTTTGCGCGGCAGCGCCAGAAAATGGCGGCGCTCGGTACGCTCGCCGCAGGCCTCGCCCATGAGCTCAACAATCCTGCAGCGGCGATCGCGCGCGTCGTCGATCGGCTTCGGCATGTGCTCGACGCGCTGTACGAGGCCACCGACGCGCTGTACGAGCAGGCCGGACTGCCATCGACCGCGTGCGGCGTGCTGGAAGGCGTCCGCGAGCGGGCGGAGGCGTGGCTGCGCGAGCACACGACGGCCGACCCGCTGGTCGCTGCCGAGCACGAGGACGAGGTGTCGGACTGGCTCGCCGAGCGCGGCGTGGGCGAGAGCTGGCTGCTCGCCCCGACGCTGGTGGCCGGCGGCATCGCGCCGTCGGATCTGGACACGCTCGCCCAGGATGTGGGCGAGGAGAATCTGGCTGCGGCGGTGCGCTGGGTGGCCGCGAGCGTCGAACTCGCCACGCTGCTCAACGAGGCCGGACGCGGGTCGGCGCGCATCTCGGAGCTCGTCAAGGCACTCAAGTCGTACTCTTACGAGGGCCAAGCGCCGCGGCAGGAGGTCGACCTGCACGACGGCATCGAGGACACGCTTACCATCCTGCGCCACAAGTTGAAGCAGGGCATCGAGGTGGTGCGCGACTACGACCGCTCCCTGCCCCGGCTGATGGTCTACGGCAGCGAGCTCAACCAGGTCTGGACCAATCTGATCGACAACGCCGCCGACGCGCTCGGCGGGCAGGGCACCATCACCATCCGCACGCGGCGCAACGGCGACTTCGCGGTGGTCGAGATCGGCGACGACGGCCCCGGCATTCCGCCGGAGATCCAGCCGCGGGTCTTCGATCCCTTCTTCACGACGAAGCCGCTCGGGAAAGGCACCGGCCTCGGGCTCGACATCACCTATCGCTCGGTGGTCAACCGGCACCGCGGCCATATCCGTCTTACCTCGAAGCCGGGCGATACGCGCTTCGAGGTGATGCTGCCGATCGCCGGCGCACAGCAATCCTGAAGGAGGGCCGATGGCTGCGATGTGCACGCATCTCGACCAAGTGCGGCGGGTGCGACCGAGCGCTCAGGGCTGTGAAGAGTGCCTCAAGACCGGGTCGCAGTGGCTGCACCTGCGCATCTGTTTGACGTGTGGCCACGTCGGCTGCTGCGACAGCTCTCCGAACCGGCATGCGCACGCGCATTTCCACGCGAGCGGGCATCCCATCATTCGCTCCTTTGAGCCGGGAGAGGACTGGATCTGGTGCTACGTCGACGACACGTACGTGGAGCCGTAGCGGATCTCGATGTGTGGTGACCGCGGCGCAGCCCGACATCACTGACGGAGCGCCACGCCGTGGCGCACCGAGCTGCAGTCCTTGCGGCTATTCGCGGAAACCCGATACCCGATGCGGCGCGTCTATCGCTTCGACTTCCCCGTCCCGGATGCGGCGATCGACCGCAACGGACACGTCAACAACGTCCAGTACGTGCAATGGATGCAGGATGTCGCCATCCTCCACTCCGATGCGACAGGCTGCATGGCGGCGACAACGGCGATCGGTGCCACCTGGGTCGTGCGCAGTCACCGCATCGAGTATCTGCGGCCGGCGCTTGCAGGCGATCGGATCATTGTCTTCACCTGGGTCGCCGGCATGCGGAAAGTGCGCTCGCTGAGAAAGTACCGCTTCGTGCGCGCCGCCGACGGTGAGGTGCTGGCGCAGGGTGAAACGGATTGGGCGTTC
>JAEUMW010000292.1 GCA_016791345.1 Betaproteobacteria bacterium
CTCGACCTCGGACTGCCCGATGGCGACGGCGTCGATTTCATCCGCGACCTGCGCGGGTGGAGCGGCGTGCCGGTGGTGGTGCTTTCCGCGCGCGCGGACGAGCAGGACAAGATCGATGCGCTCGATGCCGGCGCGGACGACTACCTGACCAAGCCGTTTGGCGTCGGCGAACTGCTGGCACGGGTGCGAGCCGCGCTGCGGCGGGTCGGTCGGCGCGGGGAGGCCGGTGAGACGGTGATCGAGTTCAGCGATGTCGCCGTCGATTTGGCAAACCGCATGGTGAAGCGCGCGGGAGAGGAACTGCATCTCACGCCGATCGAGTACCGGCTGCTGGCGCACCTCACCTCACAGCCAGGCAAGGTGCTGACGCATCGCCAGATTCTGCGCGAAGTCTGGGGGCCGTCGCACGTCGAGAGCAGCCACTATCTGCGCATCTACATGGGTCACCTGCGGCACAAGCTGGAGGCCGATCCGGCGCAGCCGCGTCATTTCATCACCGAGACCGGTATCGGCTATCGGTTCGTGCCGTAACGAACGCCGGCCGGAAGCTGCTAGTGCGTCCAGCCGAGGACGGTGGCTAAGTAGCCGGCAAGGCCACACGCCAGTATGACCGGGATCACGCCGAGTCTGAATCGAAACAGGGCGAGCAGCGCGCCGACTCCGATCAGGGCGGCCACCCATTCGAAGGCGCCCGCGAAGCCGGCCGGCCAGAGCACGTGATAGGCGAAGAAGGCGGCGAGGTTGACGATCACCCCGACGACTGCGGCAGTGATGCCGGTGAGTGGAGCGGTGAAGTGCAGATTTTCGTGAGTCGTCTCCACGAGCGGGCCACCCAGCAGGATGAACACGAAAGACGGCAGGAAGGTGAAGAGCGTGGCCACGGTGGCACCTGCCACGCCACCTGCGAAGAGCCCGTTCGGGCCGAACACCTCCTTCCCCCACGCACCGACGAATCCCACGAAGGCGACGACCATGATGAGCGGGCCGGGGGTCGTCTCGCCGAGCGCGAGGCCGTCGATCATCTGCGTGGCGTTGAGCCACTGGTGGTGCTCCACCGCGCCCTGATAGACGTAGGGCAGCACCGCGTAAGCGCCGCCGAAGGTGAGCAGCGCCGCCTTCGTGAAGAACCATCCCATCTGGATGAGCACGCCTTGCGCACCCGCGGCCGCGGCAAGCGATGCCATGGCCGCCGCCCAGATGGCCAGGCCTGTCGCGAGCGTGCGCACGAAGCGCGCGCGCGTGAACCGTGCGTGCTCCGGGGTCGGCGTATCGTCGTCGATGAGCGCCGGTCCGTATGTCGTTCGGGTACTCCCGTGGCCGCCGCCGATCCGGAATCTCTCGGGGGCGATGCGACCGCCGACGTAACCGATCGCGCCGGCAGCCAGCACGATGGCGGGAAACGGGGCGTTGAGCGCGAAGATGGCGACAAACGCCGCGGCGGCAATCAGCCACAGGACGGCATTGCGGAGCACCCGCGAGCCTATGCGATACGCGGCGAACACGACGATGGCCGTGACCGCGGGCTTGATTCCGTAGAGAACACCCGCGACCGCCGGTACGTTTCCGAACGCCATGTAGAGCCACGACAGCGCAATCAGGACGACGAGCGACGGCAGCACGAACAGCCCTCCGGCGACAATACCGCCCGCCGTCCGATGCATGAGCCAGCCGATGTAGGTTGCAAGCTGCTGGGCTTCCGGCCCGGGCAGCAGCATGCAGTAATTCAGCGCATGCAGAAAACGCTTCTCCGAAATCCAGCGCCGGCGCTCGACCAGTTCCTGATGCATGATGGCGATCTGCCCTGCGGGCCCGCCGAAGCTGATCAATCCGAGCCTGAGCCAGAAGCGGAATGCCTCCGCGAAGGACACGGGGGTGCGCTTCATCGCATGGTTTCCGGATGCCAGCCGTGTGTTTCTGCCTGGGCGTGTCGACACCATGCATAGAGCGCGTCATAGAGCACCATGCCCTCCGAGAGCATCTCGAGATCGTCGGGATAGTTTCGCGAGAGTCCGAGGGACACGGCAAGGAGGCCGGGGGACTGCGGTGTCAGTTCCGGCTTCCCGGTATCCGCGCCGCGGACGATGACCGCAAGCTGGTGCAGAGCTGGCTCGATCAGGCCGAAGGCCCGCAGCAGCGTGTCGAAGCTGCAGAACTCCGCATCGTGCTCGATGGCGCCACCGGGGATGTCGAAGGCGACAGCGCCCCTCGCTTCTGCGACTGCAAAGACATCCGGGGTCGGCACATAGTAAAACTCGGCACGCGGGTCGATGAACCGACGTATCAGCCACGGACATGCGATCCGGTCGATCTTCGGCCGCTCGCGCGTGACCCAGCGAGACGGCCCCTCCGACGGCACGCCCAACGCCGGGTTCTTCTTGATCAGAGGCGCACCTGCTTCGCGCCAAGCTTCAATGCCGCCGTCGAGAACGCGCGCTGCATAGCCCAGCTCGCGCACGCGCTCGGCGGCTCCTCGACTGATGTCACGACCGTGCGCGCCATAGCAAACGATCTCGGTGCCAGGGGAAGCTTGCCCCGCAAACTCCGCGAAGGCATCCGGGGCACATCGAAGCGCACCGGCAACCATTCTGGAATCGGCATCGAATGCCAGCGGTTGACGAACATCGACAACCAAAGGCCAGTGGCGTGTACCCAGACGTGCGATGAGTGCGGGAACGGATAGAAAGACGGTGTCCATGGTTTCCTCCAGGTAACGGTACAGGGCTTGGACGGGACACCGTCTTGGGAAGGCCGGGAGCCTGTATCCCGACACGGGTGAAAGGTAGCGGGTAATCGAGCTCGCGTCAAACTGCTGGGCCGCGAGTCGGCGTGGCGTATCTTGTTCAGTCGACCAACCTTTCTTCGGCGGGGCAATCGCGATCGTGGTGTCGGGTGAACGGCCCAACGAGTAGTTCTGGATCGCAGGCGCGCTGATGGGGGCGGGGTGTGGCTGTACATGGCCGAGCAACACGAGCACAGGCACGTCCATGCGCCGCAAGTGCACGATCATCCGCAAGTGCACGACGAGCATCACCGGCACGCCCACGCATTTCCGTGGGCCGGCGTGGAGCCGCACGCGCACCGACACGCACACGAGCTGCTCGCGCACCGCCATCCCCACTACCCGGACCTCCATCACCGGCACGGACACTCTGACCCGGCGTAGCAACGCGCAGCCGATCAGCCGGGCAGCGGATTCGATCTCTCAGAGTGCTCGCTGAAAGTGAGGCACGGGACGCAGACTGGCGGCAAGTGAACACTTGGCTCCGTATAATTTGGGCCGCGGAAAAACGGAAAGGCTACGGGGACGGTGGATTACAAGGGGGCGATGCAGCGAGCGGTAGCGATCGTGATGCTGGCGGTGTTCGCCGTGCTGTTTGGCTGCGATGCAGGAGCGGACAAGGAAGCAGCGGCTCGCCCCACTGTCGACGGTGACCGGATCGTCTTTCCCCAGGACAGCCCTCAGCTCGGCGCTATCCTGACCGAGGCGGCAAATCCGGCGGGCACCAGTCTGCTGCGGCTACCGGGCCGGCTGGCGTGGGACGAGGATCGGACCGTTCGCATCTTTCCCGCCTTCGCGGGACGGGTCGTGCAGATCTACGTCAAGCCGGGTGACGTGGTGGCCAGCGGGCAGATGCTCGCACGGCTCGCCTCCCCGGACTTTGGACAGGCGCAGGCCGACGCCCGAAAAGCCGCCAGTGACTTCGCCTTGGCAGAGAAGAACCTTGCTAGGGTGCGCGAGCTTGCAGAAGGAGGTGTCGCGCCGCTACGGGAATTGCAGGCGGCCGAGAGCGAACATCTGCGCACCCAGGCGGAGCTCGCACGGGCCAGCGGTCGGGTACGACTCTACGGCGACACCGCACGGTCGGTCGACAACAGCTTTGCGCTGAAGAGTCCCATCGCGGGCACGGTGGTCGAGCGGAGCATCAATCCGGGCCAGGAATTGCGTCCCGATCTGATGCTCGGGAATGGACCGCCGATGTTCGTCATCACCGACCCGTCGCGGCTATGGGTCTTCCTCGATGCGACCGAACACGACTTGCCCTACCTCAAAGCCGGCGAGACCCTGGCGCTGCGCTCCGACGCCTACCCAGGAGAGACCTTTACCGCCCACATCGAAGCGATTTCGCACGCCGTCGATCGCGAGACGCGCACGATCAAGGTTCGCGGCACCCTGGCCAACCCGGAGGACAAACTGAAAGGCGAGATGTACGTCACCGCCGAGATCGCCTCGGCTCCGGCCAAGGGGGTGGTGGTTGCTGCGAAAGCGGTGTTTCTGCAAGGAAGCAGGCATTTCGTCTTCGTCGAAGAAGAGCGCGGCCGCTACGCTCGGCGCGAAGTGCAGATCGGGGCGGAAAGCGGCGGCACCTTGGTCATCACCGATGGTCTGCGGGATAGACAGCGCGTCGTCGTCGACGGCAATCTCTTCCTGCAGCAGATCCTGCAGTCGAAGGGACCCGCGTGATGCCTGCGGTCGCGGCGGCCGCCGACGGTTTGGCCGCGTAGCTCGCCATGATCGAGCGGATCGTTCACTTCTCCCTCCGGCAGCCGCTCTTCATCCTGCTCGGGATGGTCGTCTTCATCGGCAGCGCCATAGCGGCCTTCCTGTCGCTGCCGATCGAGGCGTTCCCCGACGTAACGGATACCCAGGTGAACGTCATATCGCTCTTCCCCGGGCGGGCCGCGGAAGAGGTCGAACGCCAGGTCACGATTCCCCTCGAAGTCGTGCTGGCGGGAATTCCGAACTCGGTGCGAATGTTCTCGCACACCCAGTTCGGCCTGTCCTTCATCATCCTAACCTTCAACGACAAGGCCGACCCCTACTTCGCGCGGCAGCAGGTCGTGGAGCGGCTGCGCGAGGCGGACCTGCCACAAGGGGTCCACCCGGAGCTCGCACCCCTCTCGACCCCCATCGGCGAGGTGTACCGATACACGTTGACGTCGGACACGGCGGATTCGCGCGAGCTGCGCATGCTGCAGGACTGGGTGGTCGTGCGCCAGCTCAAGCTGATTCCGGGCGTTGCCGACGTGGTCAGTCTCGGTGGCCTGATCAAGCAGTACGAGGTCAACCCCGACCTCGCCCGGATGCGCGACCACAATGTCACGCTGCAGCAACTCTTCGATGCGCTCGCGCGGGGCAACGCGAACGCCGGCGGCAGTTCGACGGAGCAGGGCCGGCAGCAGTATCTGATTCGGGGAATCGGACTGCTGCGCTCGGCGGACGACATCGGCAACGTCGTCGTCGCCGAGCGCTCGGGCGTACCGGTTCTGGTCAGGCACATCGCCGATGTCACGATCGGTAACGTGCCCCGACAGGGCATCGTGGGCAAGGACGAAGACGACGACGTCACGAGCGGCATCGTCCTCATGCGCAAAGGCGAGAACCCATCGCTCGTCCTCGCACAAGTCAAGGCACGGGTGGCGCAAATCAACGAGTCCATGCTGCCGAAACACGTGAAGATCGAGCCGTTCTACGACCGCACCTGGCTCATCGCCAAGACGCTGAGGACCGTCTTCACCAACCTGGTCGAAGGCGCCCTGCTGGTAACGGCAGTGCTGGTGTTGTTCCTCGGCAATCTGCGCGCGGCCTTCATCGTCGCGCTGATCATTCCGCTGTCGCTGCTCGCGACCTTCCTCGGGCTCACGTTCGTCGGCATCCCCGCGAACCTGCTGTCGCTCGGTGCGATGGACTTCGGCATCATCGTCGATGGCGCGGTCATCGTCGTCGAGAACGTCTTCCGCCAGCTTTCGGAGGGTATCGACGATCGCGTGCCGCGGCTGCAGAAGATCCTCGCTGCAACGGTCGAGGTGGGTCGGCCGACGCTGTTCTCGATGCTGATCATCATCTCGGCGCACATTCCGATCTTCACGCTGCAGCGGCACGAAGGCCGCATTTTCGCGCCCATGGCCTGGTCGGTCACCTCGGCACTGGTCGGTTCGCTGATCTTCTCCCTCACGCTGGTTCCACTCCTCTGCCTCAAGCTTCTCCCCAGGGTCCTGCCGCACCGCGAGAATGCCCTGGTGCGATTTCTGAAGCGCACTTACCTGCCGACGCTGCGATGGGCGCTTTCGCGCCCCCGTCTCGTGATCGGTGCCGCGGTCGTCGCACTCGTGGCGAGCGTCGCCGTGTCACCAAAGCTGGGTACCGAATTCCTGCCGGAGTTGAACGAGGGCTCGATCTGGATCAATGCCCCGTTTCCGCCGTCCGTATCGGTGACCGAAGCGAAGGAGCTGACGCGGCGCGTCCGCACGGCGATCGGCGGCATTCCGGAGGTGAACGTCGTCATGTCGAAGGCGGGCCGCCCGGAAGATGGCACGGATCCCAAGCTCATCAACATGGCCGAGTTTCTAGTCGACCTCAAGCCGGAGAGGGAGTGGCGCAAGGGTGTGACCAAGCGCCGGCTGCTGGACGAGATGGAGGCGACACTCGCCGCCATTCCCGGCATGGAGCCCTCCTTTTCGCAGCCGATCCGCGACAACGTGCTGGAATCGATCTCGCAGATCGACGGCCAGATCGTGATCAAGATATTCGGGGACAACCTCACGACGTTGCGCGAACTGTCGGAAAAGACCTTGCATGCGATCCGCGACGTGCGCGGCGTGCGGCGCGCGTTCATCGACCGGCTCGGCGAGCTGCCCCAGGTCCTGATCGAGATCGACCGGGCGGCGGCGGCGCGCTATGGCCTCAACGTCGGCGACATCGAGGACGTGATCGAGACGGCATTGGGCGGCGCGACCGCAACCCAGCTCTGGGAGGGCGAGCGGCGGTTCGCGGTGGTCGTGCGGCTCAAAGAGCCGGAGCGCGCGGTGTCGCGACTGCAGGACGTATTGGTGAGCACCGCCTCGGGCGCCTACGTGCCGCTCGCGCAAGTCGCCAATTTCCGCAGTGTCGGCGGCAGCATGAACATCAGCCGCGAGAACGGCCGGCGGGTGCAATCCATCGGGATCTTCATCCGCGATCGCGACATGGGCAGCGTCGTCGCCGACATGAAGCAGCGCGTCGCCGCGCAGGTGCTGTTGCCACCCGGCTATTCCATGGCCTGGTCCGGTGAGTTCGAGAACCAAGAACGGGCCATGGCGCGGCTTGCGATCATCGTGCCGCTCTCGATACTGCTGATCTTTCTGCTGCTCTTCGACGCCTTCAAGTCGTTCCGCAGCGCGCTGCTGATCCTGATCAACATCCCGTTTGCGATGATCGGGGGGATCTTTGCTTTGTTGTTGACAGGGATTCCGCTGTCCGTGTCCGCGGCGATCGGCTTCATTGCCTTGTTCGGACAGGCGGTGCTCAACGGCGTGGTCATGGTCGCACTCTTCAACCAGTTGCGAAACGCTGGCGCGACGCCGCTCGATGCGGTGATCCGCGGCTCGCTCACGCGGATGCGCACTGTACTCATGACAGGTCTGCTCGCCATGCTCGGGTTGCTCCCGATGGCGATCTCGCACGCGATCGGTTCGGAAACGCAGAGGCCGCTGGCAGTGGTGGTGATCGGCGGCCTGGTTTCGGCCACGATCCTGACGCTGATCGTGTTACCGACGTTGTACCTGGTGGTTCAAGAGCGCTTCCCTGCCAGGGTAGGGATTGCACTGAGGTAATGTCCGTGCAGTGGCGAGGGAGCTATCCCTCTGGCGCGCGCACCTCGATCCCTCTCGCGGCAAGCGCATCCCGCAGCACCCGCGCGAATCGGACTGCGTTCGGTTGATCACCGTGCAGGCAGACCGTCTCGGCCGTCACGCCGACCTTTGCGCCGGCAGCTGTGCACACCTCGCTGCGCTCCGCCATCGAGAGCGCCTGCGCCACCGCTGCCGATTCGTCCGCGATGAGCGCGTGCGGCTCGCCGCGCGGGACGAGCGTGCCGTCGGCGCGGTAGGCACGATCGGCGAACACCTCGGACACCGCGCGCACACCCAGCCGCGCAGCGGCCGCAATCATGGCGCTGCCCGCGAGTGCGTACAGCAGCACGCCGCCGAGATCTTTCACCGCGCGGGCAATGGCGTCTGCCAGCACGTCGTCCTTCGCCGCCATGTTGTAGAGCGCGCCATGCGCCTTGACGTGATGGAGTCGCGCCCCCGCCGCGCGTGCGAACGCCTCGAGCGCACCCGCCTGATAGAGCACGAGGTCATGGCACTCCCGGGCGGAGATCCTCATCTCGCGACGGCCGAAGCCTTGCAGGTCGGGCAGCGAGACGTGCGCGCCGATGGCCACCCCGTGCTCGACCGCGAGCGCAACCGTATGGCGCAGCGTCGACGGGTCGCCGGCGTGAAAACCGCACGCGATGTTCGCCGACGAGACCAGCGGCATCAGCGCGCGATCGTCGCCCATGGTCCAGGCACCGTAGCTCTCGCCCATGTCGCAGTTGAGATCAATCGTCCGCATCGCCGTACTCCCACAGAATCCCTTGCACCACGCGATCGACCCGGCTGGCGAGCGTCTCGCGCGCTGCATCCGCCTCCGCGAGCGTCGCCCGCGTGAAACGCACCCTGGCGCCGGGGGCAAGTTGCGCGACGCGCGGCACATCGGCCGCGATGACTTCCGCCATGCGCGGGTAGCCGCCGGTGGTCTGATGGTCCGCCATCAGCACGATCGGCTGTCCGGCCGGCGGGACCTGGACCGTCCCGCGGCCGGTCGCTTGCGAGAGGACATCCGCGGGCTGCGCCAGCGCGAGATGCGGTCCGGTAAGACACAGTCCCATGCGATTCGAGTCGGGCGCGATGCGCCAGTGTTCACTGTAGAAGCGTTCACGCGAAGCCGCATCGAACAACTCCGCATGCATGCCCGGCAGCGCGCGGATCGCGCAGTCCTCATGCTCGGGCAAGGTCAAGTCGGGTGCAAGCCAGCGCACCGTCCGCCAATACGGGCCGGCGCGCGCGTGCCGGCGGCAGGTGATGCGCGAGAAGCGTTGCCGGGCGAGCTCTACGGCATGCGGCGCGAGCGGGACCTCGGCGCCGCGCGCGAGCGTGCGCCCGCGCCAGCCGCCGAATGCCCCCGCGAGGTACGTGCTGCGGCTGCCGAGCACCGGTGCCACGTCGAGCCCTCCGGCCACCGCGAGATAGCCGAAGCAGCCGCGCGCGGCGCGCCCGAGGCGCAGGCGCGTGCCGGCCGGCAGCAGCACCGGACGTGAGCGCGGCAGCGGCGCGCCGTCGATCACGGCGGCGCAGTGCGCGCCATGCAGGGCGATGAGCGCGTCGCACTCGAAAAGCAGTTCCGGGCCGAGCAAGGCGAACTCGAGGGTGGCCAGGTCCGCATGGTTGCCGACGAGCGCGTTCGCGATGCGGTGTGAGACCGGGTCGACCGCGCCGCCGGGGACGACGCCGAGATGCTGGTGTCCGGGGCGGCCGAGGTCCTGGATCGTCGCCAGCACGCCGGGCCGCAGTACCCGCAGGGTCATCCCGGGCGCTCGCGCACGATGCGCTCGAATTCCGCGGCGGTGATCGGCGTGAAGACAACGGCATCCCCGGCTTCGAGCAGGGTCGCCGGCACGCGCGCGGGATCGAACAGCACGAGCGGCGTGCGCCCGATCACGTTCCAGCCACCGGGGGTGGCGAACGGATAGATCGACGTTTGCAGGTTCGCGATGGCGACCGATCCGGGCTCGACGCGATGCCGCGGAGAACCGCGGCGCGGCATGGCGAGTCGCGCATCGAGGCCGCCCACGTACGCATGGCCGGGGGCGAAGCCGATCATGAGCACGCAGTGCTTCGAGCTCGCGTGAAGTTCGACCACCTCGCGCGGGGCGAGCCCGGCATGGGCGGCGACTTCCGGCAGGTCCACCGCGTGCGGCGGCTCGTAGCACACCGGAATTTCGACCGTGCGCGCGGAAGGATGCGCACCTTCGCTGGTAACGAGATCCAGCGCTTCGCCGAGCGCGCGTTCCAGGGCGGCGCGCCGCTCGACCGCCTCACGCTGCGTGCGGGCGTCGAAGTATACGGTCACCGTCGTCAGGGCCGGGACCACGTCGGCGACGCCCTGCAGGCTGCGCGAGCGGATCTCGCGGGCGATGCGAAAAGCGCGGCGGTTCGCGTCAAAGTCCAGCGTATCGGCGAGCGTGAGCACGACGGCGCTGTCGCCGAGTGTGGCGATCCACGGCGCGCTGCCGCCCTCAGACGCAGGCCCCGTGTCCTGCTCGCCCGGCTTGGACATGATGGTTGCTCCGCCGTCCCGGTGGGCGACGCTGGGTGTCGATGCAGGCGAGGCTGCTTGCTACCACGCCGGCGGCAAAGGCCGCTTGATGAGGATCTGGCGATCCCGCACTTCGACGTAACCGCCCTGCGTCAGGTCCTTGAGAAGCCGCGTCACCATCTCGCGCGAGCTGCCGACGCGCTCGGCGATCTCCTGGTGCGTCAGTCTCTCGGCGACGATCCGCTGTCCGTCGCGTTCCACGGCAAGCTCGTTCAAGAGCCGCGTCACGCGGCCATAGACGTCGAGGAGCGCGAGGTTCTTCACGCTCGCCGTTGCGCGTCGCGCGCGCCGTATGACCTTTGCAAGGATCTCGAACGCCGTGTCCGGATTGCTGGCGATGTGCTCGCGCAGGGCGTCGCGCGTGATGACAGCGCAGGTCGTCGGTTCGAGGGTGATGACGGAGGCGGAGCGCGGGCCGCCGTCGAGCGCCATTTCGCCGACGAACTCGCCCGGACCGTGGATGTCGAGCACGATTTCGCGCTGATCGTCGCCGGTGGCGTAGACCTTTACCCGGCCGGACAGAATGACGAAGAGGGTGTCACCGTGGTCCCCTTCCTGCAGGATGACCACGCCCTTGCGGACGTTCTGGATGCGACCGCGCCGCACGAGCTCGTCGTGGGCGTGAAGCGCAGGTGGCGCACCGTGGGCGACGGCGGGCGCCTTGTCATGGATCGGAACGATATTCGTCGGCTCCCGACCAGCAGGATTCCACGTGCCACTCGGACGCGGGGCGCTCGCGCGGGTGGCGGGGATGACGAGCGCTCCGTGCGCAGTGTAAGGCGGCCGATGCCGCCACACAACACGCGTCGCCGCCCCGGAAGCCCGCGCGGCATGCCTGCAGGCCGCGCTTCGGGGCAGGACGCGACGGGCGAAAGACCGCGAGTTATCCTGCCTGCGGCCGGTCGGCGCCGAGTCCGAGCCGGGCGCCCTTCAGCGCTGCCTGCGTGCGCGTCCCGACATCGAGGGCGCGCAGAATCGCGGACACGTGGCATTTCACGGTGCCCTCGGCGAGATTGAGTTCACGGCAGATGAGCTTGTTGGGTTTGCCCTGCACGATGAGGCGCAGCACATCCATCTGCCTTTGCGTGAGCCCGAGGCTGCGTGCCGACGGCGGCCGACTGGCGACAACATGCCCCGCGTCCGGATGCAGGCTTTCACGTGTGATGGGGGTGATCTCTGCGCTCGCCGGCGTGGCCGATGGACGCAGGTGGATGACGCGATGGGCCCAGGGACCGTCGATGCGTTCCATCTCGCGCAGTCCGATGGCGCGCAGGGTTTCGTCGGAATGATCGGAAAGGAAGAGCACCACGACCGGGCTCGATGGGTAGCGCTCGCGCAGGGCGTCAGCCAGCGACAACCGTTCGGCGCCGCGCGGCAGGCCGACATCGGCCTCGGGCAGGGCGCCGGGGTGTCGCACTTCGGCGTGCGTACGCGTCGCAACGGGTCGTGTGGCATCGAAGCTCGACGGGGACACCCCACCGAGCAGCGCATCGATCTCCGGCACGGCGAGTTTGGTCGAGATGGCGTTCATCTGAAGTCCTCCGCAGCTCCTGGTCGACCCCACCGGCCGGCCTGGAATGAAGCGTACGGGAGCCCCCCTGCGGCAGGTCGTGAATAGTTCCGCACGCTTACGTAAAAATTACCGGGCGACAGAGTGCTTCCGACGTCCGGAGGCTCAAGCTGGCCGTGCCAGGGAGGAGCGGGCTGCAGGCAGCGGCGCGTGCCGGCTGTGGCGCGCTTCGACCTCGTTTGCGGAGAAAGCAGCGATCCGGTCGATCAGGACGAAGCCGCAGACATCGCCCGCGGGCTCGACGCGTTTCGCTCCGTCTCGTGCTCCGCCGCTCTGTCCTGCCCGGCACGGAGCGCAGGCTCGAACCACGACAGCGTTTCGTGCAGGGCGACCACAGCGCCGACGATGATGAGACAGGGCGGCGCAACCGCGCTTTCCGCGGCGTGCGCTGGCAGCGTCGCGAGCGTTGCGGTGACCACCCGTTGTTGCGCCGTCGTGCCCTGCTCCACCACGGCTGCCGGCGTCGCATCCGGCAGGCCGTGCGCGATGAGCTGTCTACAGATCTCCGCCAGCCCTGCCAGTCCCATGTAGATCACGATCGTCTGCCGCGGTCTCGCCAGGGCGGCCCAGTCAAGGTTGACGCTGCCGTCCTTGAGATGCCCGGTCACGAAAATGCAGGCCTGCGCGTGGTCGCGGTGCGTGAGCGGGATACCGGTACAACAGGAGACGCCGGAGGCGGCGGTCACGCCGGGCACCACCTCGAAGGGGATCCCGGCCTGCGCGAGCGCTTCGAGTTCCTCACCGCCGCGGCCGAAGATGAAGGGGTCGCCACCCTTGAGCCGCACCACCTGCTTGCCGCTGCGGGCAAGCCCCACCAGGAGGCGGTTGATGTCCGCCTGGTGCATGCTGTGGTTGGCGGCTTCCTTGCCGGCATAGACGAGCTGCACCCGACCCGGGACGAGTTCGAGGATCGCGGTCCCGACGAGATGGTCGTACACGACCACATCGGCCTGCTGCAGCGCTTTCAGCGCGGCGATCGTCAGCAGATCCGGATGGCCCGGCCCGGCGCCCACCAGGCGCACCTTGCCGACACGCTTCAACTCGAGCAGCGAGACTGTGTGGTCCAAGGAATTCTCCTCTCCTGACGCCGCAACTCTAGCCACGACCGTGCCCGGAAAAACTTGATACGCATCAAAGATCAGAAAGTTCGCGGCGGCGCATGCTTCGCGAGCGCACGAAACGGCTTCCAGTTGGGAGAGGGGAAAAATGAAGAACACGAGTATCAAGGTACTGTCGGGGGTGGCGCTGCTTGCGCTTCCGCTCACTATCAGCACGCTGCATGCGGACGACAAGACGAAAGCGCCGGAGAAGCTTCCCGACGCGCCGCCTGGGGTGACCACCGAGGAGCTCAAGTACCAGGCCGGCGGATCGCCGCTCGCCGGGGTTCAGATGCACCAGGACGTCAATCCGAAAGCGCCGCAGATGACGCAAGAGGAATTCGACAAGGCGAGAGGCATCTACTTCCAGCGCTGCGCCGGCTGTCATGGCGTGCTCCGCAAGGGGGCGACCGGCAAGCCTCTTACCCCCGACATCACGCTTCCCAAAGGCACTGACTACCTCAAGGTGTTCATTGCCTACGGATCACCCGCCGGCATGCCGAACTGGCAGACCTCGGGCGAATTGACCGAGAAGGAAGTGGACATGATGGCCCGCTACGTCCAGCAGACGCCTCCCCAGCCCCCCGAGTGGGGTATGAAGGAGATGAAGGAGACTTGGAAGGTGGTCGTGCCGCCCGAGCAGCGCCCGAAGAAGAAGATGAACAAGTACAACATCAACAACATCTTCTCGACCACCCTGCGCGACGCCGGTGAGATAGCGCTGATCGACGGTGACACCAAGGAGATCATCAACATCATCAAGACCGGCTACGCGGTGCACATCTCGCGCATGTCGGCGTCGGGCCGCTATCTGTACGTGATCGGCCGCGACGGCAAGATCAACCTGATCGACCTGTGGATGGAGAAGCCGGACACTGTCGCGGAACTCCGCATCGGACTGGAAGCGCGCTCGGTCGACACCTCGAAGTTCAAGGGCTACGAGGACAAGCTCGCCGTGGCCGGTGCCTACTGGCCGCCGCAGTACGTGATCATGGACGGCGACACCCTGGAGCCGCTCAAGATCATGGCCACCCGCGGCATGACCGTGGATGACCAGGAATACCATCCCGAGCCGCGCGTCGCATCGATCGTCGCATCGCACTTCAAGCCCGAGTTCGTCGTCAACGTGAAGGAAACCGGCAAGACGCTGCTGGTCGACTACACCGACGTGATGCAGCCCACGGTCAAGGAAATTCCGACTGCGAAGTTCCTGCACGACGGCGGGCTCGACAGCACGCACCGCTATTTCATGGTCGCCGCCAACCAGTCCAACAAGATCGCCGCCGTCGACCTGAAAGAAGGCAAGCTGGTGAAGCTCATCGACGTCGGCAAGATTCCACACCCCGGGCGCGGCGCCAACTTCGTCCATCCCAAGTACGGGCCGGTCTGGGCGACGAGCCACCTCGGTTCGGAAGAGGTCAGCCTCATCGGCACCGATCCCAAGGGTCATCCGCAGCACGCCTGGAAGGTGGTCGAGGTGCTGAAGGGCCAGGGTGGCGGTTCGCTCTTCATCAAGACCCACCCGAAGTCGAAGCATCTGTACGTCGATACGCCGCTCAATCCAGACGGCAAGATCAGCCAGTCGGTGGCGGTGTTCGACATCAACAACCTCCAGGGCGGCTTCAAGGTGCTGCCGATCGCGGAATGGGCCGGTGTTGGCGAGGGTGCGAAGCGGGTGGTGCAGCCCGAGTACAACAAGGCCGGTGACGAGGTCTGGTTCTCCGTGTGGAGCGCCAAGAATCAGGAATCGGCGCTGGTCGTGGTGGACGACAAGACGCTGCAACTCAAGAAGGTGATCAAGGACCCGAAGCTCATCACCCCGACCGGGCACTTCAACGTCTACAACACCCAGCACGATGTCTACTAACAACGCAGAGGGGGATTGCACAATGAAGCTACTGCACGTTGCCATCGCGGCCTCGGCCGCCGCCGTCTTCGCAGCCGAAGCCTTTGCCGCCATGGACGACGCGGCGGCAAACGCCGCGATGAGCAAGGCCGGCTGTATGGCCTGTCACGCGGTCGACAAGAAGCTCGTCGGACCATCCTTCCAGGAGGTCGCGAAGAAGTACAAGGGCGACGCCAAGGCGGTCGCGACGCTGACCGAAAAAGTGCGCAAGGGCGGCGCCGGCAACTGGGGGCAGATCCCGATGCCGCCGAACCCCGCGGACAAGATCAGTGACGCGGATCTCAAGAGCGTCGTGGAGTGGATTCTCACGAAATAGAGAGCCCGCTTTTTCTCGGTGATCTTCCATGCGCCGGGCACGGTTTCGTGTCCGGCGTTTTTTTCGTGCGCAGAAGCGAAACCTTGAGTTGCATCAAGACCCGGTCCGCCCAGGCAGCCGATGATGCGCTTTCCATGAGTAAACTGGACAGAGGTTTCTCCCATCCGCGCCGTCTGCCGGTGCTGCTTGCACTCGCCGCTGCAGCGGGACCGTTTGCCTTCCCGGCGCAGGCCGGGAGCGGAGTCGTTCCGCCGACCGCGGAACGCCGCAGCGAACTCGTGCGGCTGGTGCGGCAGGACTGTGGCTCGTGCCACGGCATGACCATGAAAGGCGGGCTGGGACCGGCGTTGACGCCCGCCGCCTTGCAGTCGCGGCCGGCGGACGGGCTGGCTGCCACGATTCTTCACGGTCGCCCGGGCACCGCGATGCCGCCGTGGCAGGACTTCATCTCGGCGAGCGAAGCGGCCTGGATCGTAGAACAACTGCAGCGGGGCCTGCCCGATGGACATTAGACGCGGCCTGGCCGGCTTGGCCGCCGTGCTCGTGCTGGCCGCCTGCGCCGGGCGCGAGGTCGCGCCGCCGCCGGCGGAAGCCGGTGTCGTGATCGAGCGCGCCAGCGGCAGCGTGCAGGTGCTGGACCCGGCCCGGCGCGTGAGCGTCGTTCGCGTCACCGATCTCGGCGATCTGTCCCACGCCGCGGTCGTTTTCTCCAGCGACGCGCGCTACGCGTATGTCTTCGGGCGCGACGGCGGACTCAGCAAGATCGACATGAATGCGCGCGCGACCGTCGCGCGCACCGTCCAGGCCGGCAACTCGATCGGCGGGGCCATCTCCCGCGATGGCCGGCTCGTCGCGGTCGCCAACTACGAGCCCGGTGGCATCAAGATCTTCGACGCGCAGACGCTCGCACTGCTCGCCGAGGTGCCTTCCGCGTACGGGGCGGACGGCAAGCGCGCGAAGGTGGTCGGCATCGCCGACGCGCCCGGCAATCGCTTCGTCTTCAGCCTCTTCGAGGCGGGCGAAATCTGGATCGTCGATGCGTCCGATCCCCGGCAGCCGCAGGTGACGAAATTTCGCAACGTGGGCAAGGAACCCTACGACGCGCTCATCACGCCCGACGGGCGCTGGTACATCGCCGGACTCTTCGGCGAGGACGGGCTGGTGTTGCTCGACATGAACGATCCGGACGCGGGCCCCCGGCGCATCCTTGACGGCTACGGCCGCGGCACCGAGAAACTGCCGGTGTACAAGATGCCGCACCTGCGCGGCTGGGCGCTGGCCGGCGGCTATGCCTTCCTTCCCGCCGTCGGCCGGCACGAAGTGCTGGTGGTGGATGCGACGACGTGGCAGCCGGTCGCGACCATCCCGGTGCGCGGCCAGCCGGTGTTCGTCATGGCGCGCCCGGACGGTCGCCAGGTGTGGGTGAACTTCGCCTTTCCCGGCAACGACCAGGTGCAGGTGATCGACGTGTCGAAGCTCGCGGTGATCGAATCGCTCACACCGGGCAAGGCCGTGCTGCACATGGAGTTCACGACCGCGGGCGACGAGGTGTGGATTTCCGCGCGCGACGACAACCGCATCGTCGTCTACGATACGAAGACGTTCGGCCGCGTCGCGGAATTGCCTGCGCAGAGTCCGAGCGGCATCTTCTTCACCTGGCGCGCGCAAAAGATCGGGCTATGAAGCGACTCGGGTTCAGCCTGCTCAACGGCTTCCAGCGCGGTTTTCCGCTGGTGTCGGAACCCTTTCAGCTGATTGCCGGGCGGCTCGGGACAAGTGAGAAGGAGGTGCTGCGCGTGCTGCGCGAACTGCAGGCGCGTGGCGCGGTGAGCCGGATCGGCGCGGTGTTCGCACCGAACCGGATAGGCGCCGGAGCACTGGCAGCGATCGCTGTTGCGCCGGAGCGGCTGGAGGAGGTGGCTGCACGTGTCAGCGCCCATCCCGGGGTGAATCACAATTACGAGCGCGAGCATCGTTTCAACCTGTGGTTCGTGGTCACGGCCGCTTCGCGCACCGCGCTCGGCGTCCTGCTCGACCGGATCGAAGCCGAAGCCGGCCTCCCCGTGATCCGGCTGCGGCTCCTGGAGGAGTTTCACATCGATCTCGGATTCGATCTCGGCGGTCGCGGCAAGGCGGAGGGCGAGGTCTGTCCGGCGCATGCCGACATGGCCTGTCAGCTGCCCCAGATGGGGCGCACGCTGTTGACCGCACTGCAGGATGGGCTCGAGATCGTGCCGCGGCCCTATGCCGTGCTCGCGCAGCGCGCCGGGCTGACGGAAGCCATGGTGCTCGAACTGATCGAGGACTGGCTCGCCACCGGCCTGATCAAGCGCTTCGGCGTCATCGTGCGCCATCGCGAGCTCGGCTATCAGGCCAATGCCATGTGCGTGTGGGACGTGCCCGATGACATCGTGCACGCGCTCGGCGCCAAGCTCGCCCGCGAACCGCTGGTGACTCTGTGCTACCGGCGCACGCGGGTGCTGCCGGAGTGGCCGTACAATCTCTTCTGCATGGTGCACGGCCGGCGCCGCGTCGATGTCGAGCGGGAGATCGAGGCGATCCGCGCCCGCTGTGGCCTCACGCGGTATCCCTCGGCGGTGCTCTTCTCGCTGCGCTGCTTCAAGCAGCGCGGGGCCCGCTATCTCGATGCGGCCCGCGAGCCGGAGCCCGCGCATGGCTAGGGCGCCGGATGCGACGGACCGCCGCATCGTCAACGCCCTGCAGGGCGGCTTCCCGCTCGTGGACGAACCGTTCCGCGCCGCCGCGGCGAACCTCGGGCTCGCCGAGGCGGAACTCATCGCCCGCATCGAGCGCATGCTGAAAGAGAAGATCCTCACGCGCTTCGGGCCGATGTACCACGTCGAGCGCATGGGCGGCGCGTTCGTGCTCGCGGCGCTCGCCGTGCCGGAGGCCGACTTCGAGCGCGTCGCCGAACAGGTGAACGCGCTGCCGGAGGTGGCACACAATTATCGCCGCGAGCACCGGCTCAACATGTGGTTCGTGCTCGCGACCGAGACACCCGGCGGGATCGAGGCCGCCATCGCGCGCATCGAGCGCGAGACGGGGCTGCCGGTCTTCGCGTTTCCGAAGGAGCGCGAGTACTTCGTGGAGATGAAGCTCTCGGCATGACGACGGTGGACGCGGCCGACCGCAATCTGATCGTCGCGACGCAGGCCGGGCTGCCGCTCGCGCCGCGCCCGTATGCCGAACTCGCGCACCGACTCGGCACGACCGAGACGGACGTGCGCACGCGCCTCCAGCGCATGCTGGACGAAGGCGTGATCCGCCGCATCGGCGTCGTGCC
>JAEUMW010000293.1 GCA_016791345.1 Betaproteobacteria bacterium
GCGCGCGATGCGTACGAGGTCCAGATGTCCTTCGTGCAGATTGCCCATGGTCGGCACGAAGGCGACCCCGGGACTGGAGCCAAGCCGCGCACGGAGCGCCGCAACCGTGGTGATCACTTCCATCGGCGCGCCGATCCTAGAAGGCGTGCTCGGGGCCGGGGAAGGTCTTCGCCTTCACTTCCTTGACGTAGCTTTCCACCGCCGCCTGCAGGCTTTTCGACGGGCGCATGTAGTTCTTGACGAACTTCGCCTTCTTGCCGGGGTAGATGTCGAGCATGTCGTAGAGCACGAGCACCTGGCCGGAGCAATCCACACCGGCGCCGATGCCGATGGTGGGTACGCGGATGCTCTCGGTAACCTCCTTCGCGAGCTTGGCGGGGATCGCTTCGAGCACGATCATGCCGGCACCGACCTTCTCCAGATTGCGCGCTTCTTCGAGGATCCGCCCCGCTTCCTCGTCGGCGCGGCCCTGCACGTGAAAGCCGCCGAGCTGGTGCACGGATTGCGGGGTGAGACCGATGTGACCACAGACCGGGATGCCGCGCCGCGTGAGATAGGCGACGGTCTCGAACATGGGTGCGCCGCCTTCGACCTTCACCATCTGCGCCCCGGCAGCCACGAGCTGCACCGCGTTGCGGAAGGTGTCCGCCGGGCCGGTCTGGAACGTGCCGAACGGCATGTCGGCGACGATGAACGCCCGCTTCGCGCCGCGCGCGACGCACGCCGTGTGGTACACCATTTGTTCGAGCGTCACCGGCAGCGTCGTCTCGTGCCCCTGCAGCACCATGCCGAGCGAATCTCCCACCAGCAGCACCTCCACTCCTGCGGCGTCGAGCATGGCGGCAAAGCTCGCGTCATAGCACGTCAGCGTCGCGATCTTGTTGCCGTCCTGGTTCATGCGCTGCAGGTTGGCGAGCGTGATCCGCATCGATTCAGGTCCCCAGATTGAAAAAGGCCCGGCTGCCGCGCATTTCCGCCACCTGTGTCAGCAGCAGGTCGAGGTCCGCACGGACGTCGACGAAGTTGAGGTTGTCGCTGTTCACGATCAGCACCGGCGCCGCAGCGTAATGGTGGAAGAAGCCGCTGTACGCGTCCGCGAGACGGCGCAGGTAGTCGAGCGCGAGATCGCTCTCGTAGGCGACGGCGCGCCGCTTGACGCGCTCCATGAGCGTGTCGGGAGATGCCTGCAGATAGATGACGAGATCCGGTGCCGGTGCGCGCGGCTTCACGTGCGCGTAGAGATCCCGATACAGCGCGAGTTCCTCGGCGGTGAGGGTCAACTCGGCAAACAGCGGATCCTTGTCGAGCATGAAATCGGAAACGACGCGCCCGGCGAAGAGGTCCTGCCGCATCAGCTCGGAGAGCTGGTTCACGCGGTGCGTCAGGAAGAAAAGCTGCGTGGCGAGCGCATGCCGCTCCGGGTCGCGGTAGAAGCGCGGCAGGAACGGATTCGCCTCCGGCTCCTCCAGCACGAGCCGTGCGTGCAGGCGTTCGGCGAGCGCCCGAGCGAGGCTCGTCTTGCCGGCGCCGATCGGCCCTTCGATGGCCACGTAGCGCAGTCGCTCAGGCAGCATCCAGGCGCTCCAGTCGTTGATCGGGACACTCCCGCAGCAGGTCGGCCACGCGCCCCTGGCCCGGGATGACGGTGTCGGCCGCGATCTCGGCGAGCGGCTGCAGCACGAACGCGCGCTCGTGCATGCGCGGGTGAGGAAGCGTGAGCCCGGGTTCGTGCAGCACGAGATCTCCATACAGCAGCAGGTCGAGATCGAGCGTGCGCGGCGCGTTCGGGAAGTCGCGCACGCGGCCGTGGCGGCGCTCGATGTCGAGCAGCCCGTCGAGCAGCGCATGCGGCGCGAGCGCCGTTTCCACCATCATGACGGCATTGATGAAGTCCGGCTGGTCGAGAAATCCCACGGGGGCCGTGCGATAGAGCGACGAGCGCTTGAGAAGCCGCGTGGCGGGCAGCGCCGCGATCTCCGCCATGCCGCGCACGACCTGCTCGCGCGGCGCGTCGAGATTGCTGCCCAGCGCCAGGAAAGCCACCACCGGTTGCGCGCTCAAGACTCGCCTCCGCCGCCGACCGTCTCTGCCACGACCGCCGGGCGCTTGCGCCGCGGGCGCCGGCGGCGTGTCCCCTTGCCGGTATTCGGCAGCAGCATGCTGCCGCGCTCTTCGTCACTCGCGTCCTGAAACCGGGTCCACCAGTCCCCGAGTTCCGCGTCCACCTCGCCGCTCTCGCAGCGCAGCAGCAGGAAATCGTAGCCCGCACGGAACCGCTCGTGAGCGAGCAGCGCGTGCGGCCGGCGTCCGCTGCGCGCCTCGAAGCGCGGCTGCATCGCCCACAGCTCCTTCATCGGTGCGGCGAGACGGCGTGGAATCGCGAGTTTCTCCGACTGCTGGCTCACCACCTGCTCCATCGCGTCGTGCAGCGCGGGGATCGGCTTCATGCCGCTCGCCTGCAGCGTCTTCCAGGCGCTCAGGACCTCGTGCCACAACAGCGCTGCGAACAGAAAGGCCGGGGAGACCGGCTTGTCGGCGCAGATGCGCTGGTCGGTGTTGCGCAGGGCGAGCAGGACGAAGCGCTGTCCGAGCGGCTGTTCGACGATGACGTCCAGCATCGGCAACAGGCCGTGATGCAATCCCTCCTCGCGCAACCGGGACACGCTTTCGGCGGCATGGCCGGAGAGCAGGAGCTTCAACATCTCGTCGAAGAGCCGGGCCGCCGGCACGTTCTCCAGCAGGTCGGCGAGCGGCTTGATGGGGCGGCGGGTCGCCGGCTCCAGTTCGAGTTCGAGCTTCGCCGCCAGCCGCACCGCACGCAGCATACGCACCGGATCCTCGCGGTAGCGCTGTTCCGGGTCGCCGATGATGCGCAGCAGCCGCTTCTGCAGATCACCCCAGCCGCCGCAGTAGTCGACGATCTCCTGCGTGGTCGGGTCGTAGAAGAGCGCGTTCACGGTGAAGTCGCGCCGCAGCGCGTCCTCCTCCTGCGTGCCCCACACGTTGTCGCGCAGCAGCCGACCGTGCGCGTCCTTTGGCGCCGCATTGCCCGCTTCGCCGCTCGGCCCGCGAAAGGTCGACACCTCGATCGTCTCGGCACCGCACAGACAATGCACGATCTGGAAGCGCCGGCCGATGATGCGCGAGCGGCGGAAGGCGCTGCGCACCTCTTCCGGAGTCGCATCGGTCGCCACGTCGAAATCCTTCGGATCGCGTCCGAGCAGCAGGTCGCGCACCGCACCGCCGACCACGAACGCCTTGAAACCCCGCTCCTGCAGCGTGGACGTGACCTTGCGCGCGCAGTCGCTGATGCGGCTGCGGGCAACACCGTGCGTCTCGAACGGGATGACCACCGGATCCTGCGACCGGGCGCGGCGCGAGAAAACGCGATGCAGGAACTTGCGGATCATGGAGTCGCCTTTCAGGCCTTGTTCTAAGCTCAGGCCGGCAGCGGGCGCCAGCGCGGAGAGGCGGAAATTATACATCTGGCGTTGCAGCGCAATGCCGCAGGACGGCCCCCGCGGGGCCTGTCGCCGAACCCGTGCCCGCGCTTTGCCCACCTCAGCGCAAACTGATGACGGGCCATCCGCGCTCTTCCGCGTGCCGGCGCAGGGTATCGTCCGGATCCACCGCGACCGGGTTCGACACCAGCGCGAGCAGCGGCAGGTCGTTCAGCGAATCGCTGTAGAACCAGCTGCCGGCACACTGCCCGATCGTGGTTCCACGCGCCGCGAGCCACGCCTGCAGGCGCTCGACCTTGCCCTCACGGAAACACGGGGTACCGTGCACGCGGCCCGTGAATTCGCCGTTCACCGCTTCCGGATCGGTTGCGATCAGGTGCTCGACGCCGAATGCGCTGGCGATCGGTCCGGTCACGAAGCTGTTCGTCGCGGTGATGATGACGCGCAGATCGTCGGCGTGACGCTGCAGCAGTTGCCGCGCGGGATCGCCGATCAGCGGAGCGATCCGCTGCGCCATGAACTCGCGGTGCCACGCGTCGAGAACACTGCGCGGATGGCGCGACAGCGGTTTCAGCTGAAAGTCGAGGAACTCGTGGATGTCGAGCGTGCCTGCGCGGTACTGGTCGTAGAAATGCAGGTTGCGCGCCTCGTAGACCTCGCGATCCAGCACGCCCTTGCCGATCAGGAACTGCGCCCATTCGAAATCGCTGTCGCCGGACAGCAGCGTGTTGTCGAGGTCGAAGAGGGCAAGGCGCATGGGAGGGAACCGGTGAACGAAGCGGCAGAAGCGCGGTCTGGCTGTGGACGCGCACCGCGGATGAAGCGGGCGCGCAGTATAGCTTAAAATTTCCGCATGAACCTGCCCGACGCCCTCCTCCCGCATGCCTGGTACTGGCTGGGCTGGGTGCTCTTCGTGCCGTGTTTCCTGCTGGTCGCCGGGCGCGCGCCGTGGCGACGCCTGGCAAGTCCGGTGCCGCTCAATGCCTGGCTCGGCACCATCGTCGGTCTCACGCTGCTCTGGCAGATCACGGCGGTCATCCAGCCGGGGCTCAACTTCCATTTCCTCGGCGCGACGCTTTTCACCCTCATGGCCGGTCCGCACCTTGCGATGGTCGGCGTCACCCTCGTCCTCACGGCGGTCACGGCATGGAACGGCAGCGGCTGGGAAAGCTTCGGACTCAACGGCACGCTCATGGTGGTGCTCCCGGTGGCGTTGAGCCATGCGGTGTATCGCCTGATCGACTCGCGCCTGCCCAACAATTTCTTCGTGTATGTGTTCGGCATCGCCTTTGCCGGTGCCGCCGTGGCGGTGGGGACGCTGGGTCTCGCCACCACGTCGCTGCTGGCGAGCGCCGGCATTTACCCGACAGCGCAGCTTTTCGATCTCTACCTGCCGTACTATCTGCTGCTCGCCTGGTCGGAAGCACTGTTCACGGGCATGACCATGACCCTTTTCGTGGTCTACAAGCCGGAATGGGTCGCGACGTTCGACGACCGACGTTATCTGCGCAACCAGTAGGCGCGGATCTGCCTTTCCCGCCGCCCCTCCCTACATGACGAATCCACGCCATCGCACCGCTTTCCTGTTCGGCGCCCTGTTGCTGTGCGCTGTCTTTCCGGCCGCCGGCGAGCCCGCCCCCGTGGAACGGCATGCACTGCCCAAACCGGGAACGGACTTGGTCGGGGCGGTCGGTTCCGTCACCGTGCGCGATGAGGAAACGCTGCTCGATATCGCCCGTCAGCAGGGCATCGGGCAGGAGGAAATCGTCAACGCCAACCCCGGCGTCGACCGCTGGCTGCCAGCGGTGGGCAGCGAAGTCACCATCCCCGGGCGTCGCCTCCTGCCGGAAGGCGCGCGGCGCGGCATCGTCATTAACCTGCCGGAATACCGGCTCTACTACTACCCGGAGCCGGCGAGGAAGAACGGCTCGCGCGAAGTGCTGACATTTCCGATCTCGGTCGGCCGCATGGACTGGAAAACGCCGCTCGGCCTCACGCAGGTCACGGGAAAGCAGAAGAATCCGTCATGGACGCCGCCGGAATCGATCCGCGCCGAGCACGCGGCGGACGGCGACATCCTGCCGAAGGTGGTGCCGCCCGGCCCCGACAATCCGCTCGGCGCCTTCGCCCTGCGGCTCGGCATCTCCGGCTACCTGATCCATGGGACGGACAAGGAATTCGGCGTCGGCATGCGCGTCACCCACGGCTGCATGCGCCTCCTGCCCGAGCACATCGAAGCGCTGTTCCAGCTCGCCCCGGTGGGCACGCCCGTGCGTCTCATGAATCAGCCGGTGAAACTGGGCTGGGGCGACGATGCGCTCTATCTCGAGGTGCATCCACCGCTCGAAGAGCATGAACGCCCGGCGGAAGAACTGATCGCGGATACCCTCGACCGGATTCGCTTTCAGGT
>JAEUMW010000294.1 GCA_016791345.1 Betaproteobacteria bacterium
CCGCCCGTGCGAGCGTCAGCCGACCTCGATGCGACGCTGCGCGCTCGCCTTGCCGTCCGTCTCGGACGCATCGTCAGCACGTAGCGCGACCGGCCGGCGTGGTTCATCGCGCACGCGTGCCGCCGGAAACACCACGCTGAAGGTGCTGCCCTTGCCCGGATCGCTCCTGATCTCGAGCCGTCCCTGATGACGATGCAGGACGTGCTTCACGATCGCGAGCCCGAGACCGGTGCCGCCGGTTGCGCGCGAGCGACTGCGATCCACCCGGTAGAACCGCTCGGTCAGCCGCGGAATGTGCTCCGGCTCCACACCGATGCCGCTGTCCTGCACCCAGAAGACCGCCTCGGTACCGCGGTTGCTCCAGCCGATGGTGATGCATCCGCCTTCGGGCGTGTAGCGGACCGCATTGCTCACCAGGTTGCCGAAGGCGCTGCGCAGTTCGTCCTCGCTTCCGGCAAGCCAGCTTGCGCTTTCGAGTTCGAGTCGCACGCGATGCCGACCGTGGCTCAGGCTGCGCGCATCGACCGCGAGCTTCCGGGCCAGATCGCAGACATCCACCGGCGCTTCCCTGAGCGGATACTGTTCGCTCTCCAGACGCGACAGGGTGAGCAGGTCCTCCACCAGCCGCTGCATGCGCAGCGTCTGATCGCGCATGAGGTGAATCGATCGCTCGAAGAACTCCGGTGCCGCCTGCGGACTGTCCGCGAGATTTTCCAGGAAGCCGGCGACGACGGTGATCGGTGTGCGCAATTCGTGCGAGACATTCGCCACGAAGTCGCGCCGGATCGTTTCCACCTCCTCGAAGCGGGTGATGTCGCGACTCAGCAGCAGCTTCCGCTCTTCGCCGTAAGGCACCACCTGCAAGGACAGCGCGAGCTCGCGGCCGCCCTGGCTGACCTTGAGACGCAACGGCGGTGCGTCCGGTCCGGCGCGCAGGAATGCGACGAACTCCGGGTAGCGGACGAGATTGGTGATGAGTATGCCGCCGTCGCGTCGTGCATCGAGACCGAGGTGTGACTCGGCGCCGGGGTTGCACCACTCGATGCGGTCGCTGACATCGAGCATGCAGACGCCGTCGGGCAACGCGGCCGCGGCGAGCCGGAAGCGGTCGAGCGTGTCGCGGAGTTCGGCGGAGCTGCGACGCTGCGAGCGGATCAGGCGGGCGAGCCGGGTGAAGGTCGGTTCCCATGTCGACGAGACGTTCGGCATCGTCTCCGGCCGCGGATCCTTCAGCCAGCGTTGCAGGGCGCTCAGGTCGCGCAGATGAGAGACGACGACGAGCAGGAGAGCCGCACACGCGAAGCCGAGCGCAACGACAAGGTTCGCCACCGCCCAGGTGATGGCGGTTCCGATCGCGATCGCGACGAACAGCGTCATGGGTCGTCGCCAAGTGTCCAAATCAACCGGCCTCCGCTGATGTGCGGATTATCTCACGCTCGCCTCACCCGCACGGCAGGGTGTGTCGCGTCAGCTCGCGGAGAAACGGTACCCGCTGCCGCGCACGGTCTGGATCAGCCGGTCGTTCCCGGTCGGTTCCAGCGCCTTGCGCAGCCGTCGGATGTGCACGTCCACCGTGCGCTCTTCGACGAACACGTGATCGCCCCAGACCTGGTCGAGCAGCTGGGCGCGCGAATGCACGCGCTCCGTGTGCGTCATCAGATAATGCAGCAGCCGGAACTCCGTCGGGCCGAGCTCGATCGGCTGGCGATCGCCGGTGATGCGATGGCTCGCCGGATCGAGTCGCAGCCCCTCGATCTCGACGACGTCATCGGTCATCTGGGGGGCGCGTCGGCGCAGCACGGCCTTGACGCGCGCATTGAGTTCGCGCGGCGAGAAGGGCTTTGTGATGTAGTCGTCCGCACCCGTATCGAGGCCGGTCAGCTTGTCTTCCTCTGCAGCGCGCGCGGTGAGCATGATGATGGGAACGGTCTTCGTGCGCTTGTCCGACTTGATGCGCCTGGCGAGCTCGATACCGCTCAAGCCCGGCAGCATCCAGTCGACCAGCACCAGGTCCGGCAGCGCGTGGCGCATGATGTTGAGCGCATCCTCCGCGCTGCCTGCGCGCATGGGCTGGTGGCCCGCCTGCTGCAGGTTGTAGGAGATGAGCTCCTGGATCGCTGGTTCGTCCTCGACGACCAGAACGGTTGCCGCCATCGCGGTGACTCCGACAAAGTTGACCGGTTGCCATAGTATGAAATTACTGTTACAGACAGGTGACAAAGTTGCGAGCAAGGCGCTCGTCCGACTGGGGTCGTCTCCGTCGCTGGTTTTCCGTGGCCTGCCCGCTCGTTTATGATGGCGAATTCCCGCTCCACAGACGCACGGAAGACCCGATGGCAGGGCTCGACAGGCAGACCCCGATCCCGACGGAAATCAAGCTGCACCAGAAATCCCGGATGATGGAGGTGAGCTTCTCCGATGGCCGCACGTTCGAGCTCCCATACGAGCTCCTGCGCGTCTATTCACCGTCGGCCGAGGTGCGCGGCCACGGCCCCGGCCAGGAAGTGCTGCAGATCGGCAAGCAGTTCGTCGAGATCCGCAACATCGAGCCGATTGGCACTTACGCCGTGCGGCCGACGTTCTCGGACGGCCACGAGACAGGGATCTACTCCTGGGACTACCTGTACTGGCTCGGTGATCAGAAGGAGGCGCTCTGGAACCAGTATCTGGAGCGACTGGCCGCCGCAGGTGAAAGCCGCGAGCCGCGTCCCGACCTGCCGCCCCGCCCTAGGGCGAAGTGACCGCCGCCGACCATGGCCAAGACCACCGACTTCGGATTCGAGAGCGTCCCGGAGGGCGAGAAGCAGAAGCGCGTGGACGGTGTCTTCGACTCCGTCGCCGATCGCTACGACCTGATGAACGATCTCATGTCGGGCGGGCTGCACCGGCTGTGGAAGCGCTTCACCATCGCGCAAAGCCACGTGAGGCCGGGACAGCGCGTGCTCGACCTGGCCGGCGGCACCGGCGATCTCGCGCGGAAGTTCAGCGAGCGTGTCGGCAACACCGGCACCGTCTGTCTCGCCGACGTCAATGCAGCGATGCTCAGGATCGGCCGCGACCGCCTGCTCGATGCCGGCTGCATCGCCCCGGCGGTCCAGTGCAATGCGGAGAAACTGCCGTTTCGCGCCGACGCGTTCGACTGTGTCAGCATCGCCTTCGGCCTGCGCAACGTCACCCGCAAGGATGCGGCGCTCGCGGAAATGCGGCGCGTGGTGCGGCCTGGCGGGCGCGTGCTGGTGCTCGAGTTCTCGCGCGTGTGGCCCCCGCTCGGCCCGCTCTACGACGCCTATTCGTTCAGCGTCCTGCCGGCACTCGGCAAGCTCGTCGCCAGGGACGCCGAAAGCTACCGCTACCTCGCCGAGTCGATCCGCATGTTTCCATCGCAGGCGGAGCTCAAGCTCATGATGGAGACCGCGGGCTTCGACAAGGTCGAGTACTTCAATCTCACGGCGGGTCTGGTCGCGCTGCACGTGGGCGTCAAGTACTAAGAAACCATCCGACGCGGCCGCAGCGCGCCGGCTGGTGACGGCGTGGACAAGTTTGGACCGTCCGCCTCCCTGGCGACTAGAATGAAAGTGCCGCCCGCGCGCTGCCCGAGGTTCACACCATGCGCCGCTCCGTCCTCGTGCCTGCCCTCCTTGCCCTCTCACTGTTTGCGACTGCGTGCGCGGGCCCCGGAGGCGGACTGGGACTGCCGAGCTGCGCACCGGACGCGGGACCCATCCAGAACCCGCCCGCGGTACACGTGGGCGATGTCTGGGTCTACCGCGAGAACGACGACTACACGGGCATCGATCGCGGGGTGTTCAGGCTGGAAGTCACGGGCGTGACCGCAAGCGAGATCCAGGCACGCATCACCCTGCCCAGCGGCAGGGACTTCGCCGAGAGCTACGATCCCCAGTGGGGATGGATCGCCGTGTCGAACCGCAATTGGGACTGGCTGTCGCGGCTCGCGCCGGGGTCGGGAACGATCGCTTTCTCGCCAGCCTTCGACGCGACGCCGTTTCCCCTGCGCGCGGGGCAGACCTGGAGCAACCACGTGGTCGCCATCGATCCCGTCAGCCAGGCGCGCGTTCCGATCGACATTGATGGCAAAGCGCGCTGCTGGGAAAAGGTCAGCGTCCCGGCTGGTGAATTCGTTGCGCTTCGCATCGAACGCACCGCGTATCTCCAGGATCTCGAGTGGTACCGCTCGCAGACCACGCTGCGCCAGGTCGAGTGGTATGTGCCGGAGGCGAACCGGAGCGTGATGATCTGGCGCGACTCCTACTATTACGACTACCGACAGCGCGGCCCGAGCATGCTCATCCTCGGCGATCGCCTGCGCTGGGAGTGGGTACGATAGCCTACCGGGAGCTTCGCCATGCCCTGCACCCTCCGCCCCCTCTACGTCGTCGGCCTGTGTCTCCTCGCGGCAGCGTGCGTGGGTCCGGGAGCCGGCCTCGGCATTCCCTCGTGCGCGCCCGACCTGGGCACCATCCAGGCGCCGCCGACGGTACGCGTCGGTGATGTCTGGACGTACCGGGAAAACGACGATTACACGGGCATCGACCGCGGCGTCTTCCGTCTGGAAGTCACGGCGGTGACGGCGAGCGGAATCGGGACGCGGCTCACGCTGCCGGGGGGCAGTATCGTAGACGAAACATACGACCCGCAATGGGCATGGGTCGCCGTGTCGAATCGCAACTGGGACTGGCTCTCGCGGCTCGCGCCCGGCTCCGCGATCGTCCAGTTCGAGCCGCCCTTCGAGTCCACGCCCTTTCCGTTGCAGACCGGGAGAAGCTGGAGCGACAACCTGGTTGCGATCAACCCGGCAACGCAGGCGCGAACGCCGATCCAGGTGAGCAGCCGCGCACGCTGCTGGGAGAAAATCACGGTGCCGGCAGGCTCGTTCGACGTCATGCGCATCGAGCGCACGGCCTACGTGCAGGACCTCGCCTGGAACAAGTCGCAGACCACGCTGCGCATGGTCGAATGGTACGTGCCTGCGGTCAACCGCGCCGTGATGACCTGGCACGACAGCTACTACTACGACTACCAGCAGTCTCCCCGCAACGCGCTCATTCGCGGCGACCGCCTGCGTTGGCAGTTGCTCGAATACAAGGCGGCCAAGTGAGCTCACGCGCCTGCGGAGTTCGCGCCGCGCTGCACGGTCTGCTGCTGGTGGCGCTGCTCGCACCTACCGCCGCGCCGGCGGACAGCGCAGCCCCGGCACCCGCGTTCAAGCCGGGGATGGCCTGGTCCTACGATCAGCATGACGAGACCAGCGGACGCCAGCTCGGCGCCGTTCGCGTGGAGATCCTCACCGCCGCCGCAAACCGTGTCACGGTCACGCGCGCGCCGGCAGACGCTGCGCCGGCGAAAGAGCTCTGGGACGCCGCAGGCAACTGGGACCGCATCGGTCCGCAGGGCTGCGGCTGGTTGGCGCGACTCGGCGCCACCGACGTCGATTTCGTGCCCGCGCTCACGCTCTACCGCTTTCCGCTCGATGCGGGCAACAACTGGGTGGATTCCATCGACGCGATCGACCCGGCCACCGGTCGCAAGACACTGGTCAAGATCTTCGCCAAGGCGATTTCCTGGGACGACGTCACCGTGCCGGCGGGCAAATTCAGGGCACTCAAGGTGAGGCGTCTGATCGCGCCGGAAGACGGGGACGCGACACGCTCACCGACCACGGTCACGCTCATCGACTGGTATGCACCACAGGTTTCGGGAACGGTCAGGCGGATCTGCGACTGGGAATACCACGACCTGCGCCAGCCGAGCACCGAACAGCTCACGCGCGGGTCGCGCCTGCGTCTGGAGCTCAACGCCTTCGAGCCGCCCAAGTGAGCCGCGGCCTGTTATTCCTCCATGCAACCTGTTCGCACGCGGGGTGAACCGAGCCGGCCGCACTCCCTCTAAGCTGGACCCAACCCGTAGAGACGACGATGAGAAAACTCCTGATCCTTGCCTTTGCCGCGCTGGTGGGCTTCAGCCTCGGCGCCGAGCACGCGCAGGCCGCGAAGCGTTTCGGCGGCGGCCAGAGCATCGGCAAGCAGCGCGAATCCATTCAGCGCGAGGCGGCACCGCGTCCGCCGGCGCAGGCTCCCGCCGCGGCGCCGCAGGGCGCGCCCGCTCAGCGCCCCGGCTGGGGTGGTCCGCTCGCCGGCCTGCTGGCGGGCGGTCTGCTCGGTGCGCTGTTCTTCGGCGGCGCCTTCGACGGCATCAAGTTCGGTGACGTGGCGATCCTGGCGCTGCTCCTCGGTGGCGGCTGGCTGCTGCTGCGCAATCTCGCGCGAAGCCGCGCGCCGGTGCGTCCGGCGCTGGAGCCCGCCGCCGGCGGTGGAGTGGCATCGCCAGCGCCCGCCTTCGGTCGTCCGGCCGCCGCCACCCCGCCGCCCGCCGCCGCGACCCCTGCACGCAACATCCCGCCAGACTTCGATCAGGCGGCGTTCCTCAACCAGGCACGCAAGGCCTTCATTCAACTGCAGACCGCGAACGACACCGGCAACCTCGAGGCGATTCGCGACTACACGACGCCGGAACTCTACGCCGAACTCGAATCGCAGGTCCGGGCACGCGGCGGTGCCACGCAGAAGGTCGCGGTGACGACCCTGGACGCGGAACTGCTGGAG
>JAEUMW010000295.1 GCA_016791345.1 Betaproteobacteria bacterium
ACCCACTTGAAGCCGCACGGATGCGCTTCGGCGGCATTGCCGCCCATGATCAGGACCAGATCAGTGTTCTTGATGTCGGTCCAGTGATTCGTCATTGCTCCACGGCCAAACGTCGGGGCGAGACTCGCCACCGTCGGGCCGTGTCAGACACGCGCCTGATTGTCGAATACGAGCATCCCCAGGCTGCGCACCACCTTGTGCGTGATGTAGCCTGATTCGTTGCTGGAGGCGGACGCGGCGAGCATGCCCGTCGTCAGCCAGCGGTTGACGGTGAGGCCGTCGGCGTTCTTCACGACGAAATTGGCGTCGCGATCGGCCTTCATCAGCTTGGCGATGCGGTCGAATGCCTCGTCCCAGGAGACGCGCTTCCACTCGTTGCTGCCGGGGGCGCGATACTCCGGGTACTTGAGGCGGCTCTCGCTGTGTACAAAGTCGAGGAGACCCGCCCCCTTCGGACAGAGGGTGCCGCGGTTGACGGGGTGGTCCGGATCGCCTTCGATGTGGATGATTTCAGCCTTGGCGTTCTTGGCGTTGTCGCCCAGGCTGTACATCAGGATGCCGCAGCCTACTGAACAGTAAGGACAGGTGTTGCGTGTCTCGGTGGTGCGTGCGAGCTTGAAACTGCGCGCCTCTCCCAGTACGGGCTGCGGCGAGAAGCCGAGCATGGCTAGGCTCGAGCTGCCGACCCCGGCCGCGCAGACTTTGAGGAACTGCCGACGGTTGATGTCCAAGTGATCCCCTCCTGTTATGGTGTTCCGGCATGCAGTACCTCCCTATACCGCCTTATTGTGCCGGTCTCGCGAGCTGAACGCGTTGGCGCGCGAGCCGATTCCGGTGTTTGGAAATATAGACGGAGTGCGAGACGCCATCAACTGACATTGAGCGTCCGCAAGCGAAGCGCAGCCGGCTAATTCTGCGTGGGGTGGGTACCGATGGTCGTGCGTTGTCCGCGCTACTCGACGATGGTAGAGGTACCGGCAGGAGGTTGCGTCGAGGCGATGGGGGCCGAGTCCGTCAACGGCTGATGCCAGGCGGGCCGATCTTTCAGGGTTCGGGGACCGCACGAAGACGCACAATGAGCGAAAAAGAATAACAACAGTGATGATTATTATTTGATGAGATATTGGATTTTGGGCATGATGCATCGCAATAATGCGCTGCAGCGTGGCGCTCTGGCGCGCCGCGGGCGCGAAGAAGACAGCGTCCGGGCCGATGAACGGCATCGCCTCACCCGGGAAGTGCCGGCAGCGTTCGATAACCACAGGAGATTGGAATGTTCGCTTCGCGCTGGACGCTGCCACTCGCCGTCCTTCTCTTCATCAACGTCGGAGCCGTGCGCGGGGAGACGACCCTGTTGAACGTTTCGTATGACGTGACACGCGAGTTCTACAAGGAATACAACCCCGCCTTCGCGCGTCAATGGCAGCAGCGTACCGGCGAGACGGTGACGATCAACCAGTCGCACGGGGGGTCCAGCAAGCAGGCGAGGTCGGTTGCCGACGGGCTCGAGGCAGATGTCATCACGATGAATCAGGCCAACGACATCGACCTGCTCCACGAACGCGGCGACCTCGTCCCGGCCGACTGGCAGAAGCGGTTTCCGTACAACAGCGTGCCGTACACCTCCACCACCGTGTTCCTGGTGCGCAAAGGCAATCCCAAGGGCATCCGGGATTGGGACGACCTCGTGAAGCCGGGCGCCGCAGTCATCATTCCGAATCCGAAGACGTCCGGCAATGGGCGGTACACGTATCTCGCGGCCTGGGGCTACAAGCTCAAGAACGGTGGAACGCAGAAGGATGCGCAGGAATTCGTCGGCAAGTTGTTCCGCAATGTCCCCATTCTCGACTCGGGCGGGCGGGCGGCGACCACGACCTTCACGCAGCGCGGTATCGGCGATGTCCTCGTCACTTTCGAGAACGAGGTGGCGCTGATCAAGAAGGAGCAGGGCGCGGAGGCGTTCGATGTCGTGTATCCCAGCGCCAGCATCCTTGCCGAGAACCCGGTCGCCGTGGTCGACAAGGTCGTCGACAAGCGCGGGACGCGAAAGATTGCGGAAGCCTATCTCGAATATCTCTATTCAGACGAGGGTCAGGAGCTTGCGGCAAAGCACAGCTTCCGGCCGCAAGCGAAGAGCGTTGCCGAGAAATACGCCGCCAGCTTTCCAAAGCTCAAGCTCTTCACGGTGGAGGAAGTCTTCGGAGGCTGGCAGAAAGCGCAGCAGACGCACTTCAGCGACGGTGCGATCTTCGACCAGATCTACGAGCGCAAGTGAATCGCGACGACGCCCGTGTGAGTGCGTGACCGTGACGAGGACGAATGCGTGAACGCGCTGATCGTGGGCGGTGATCACATCGGTGGGCTGGTCGAACAGCTGGCGGCGCTTGGGCTGCAGCGCGTCGAACACTGGGGCGGGCGCAAGGTGAGAGATGTGAATCGCACCATCCCGCCGGACATGGATCTCGTCGTTGTCCTCTTCGACTACGTGAATCACAACCTTCTGCACAAGGTGCGGGCAAAGGCGCAGCGACAGGGTCTTCAACTGATCTACAGCCGGCGGTCTGCAGTCGAGCTTAGGCAGAAGATCGGAATGCTCACGGCGCCGCAACTGCCGCAGGGGTCGAGCGCTGGATCCGGGCGCACAGCTTCGTGTGAGCTATATGCGCTTCGGCGATAAGGTAATTCCAATAGTGTACTTCTGGGTTAGTTAGGGCTCGGACATACTTCCACGTTTGGTGAAGCGCCACTTCGGCCGCGTCCGGGCGCCAAACCGCAAAACCAGCGGATGAGACCGTGTGGGTGAGGACATGAAGACGAGAACAAGCGATATTTCGCGCAGGTGCAGCGTCGGGAGTACGGCGGCGGCCCTGGAGCGCCTGCGGACCAAGGGCACGCGTTCATGAGTGCGATTGCAGCGCATCTTCCCTCATTGCGCCGACGCCATACCGTCCTTGCCGGATTCGGTCTGGCGTTGGGCTTCACGCTCCTGTATCTGAGCCTGATCGTGCTGATTCCGCTCTCTGCCACGTTTTTCAAGGCAGCGACGATGGGCTGGTCGGACTTCTGGGCGGCCGCGACGACGCCGCGCGTGTTAGCGTCGTACCGCCTGACCTTCGGTGCATCCTTTCTGGCGGCGCTCGTCAATGCCGTCTTCGGGACGCTCGTCGCGTGGGTGCTGGTGCGCTACTCCTTTCCGGGGCGCCGCGTGGTGGATGCATTGGTCGATCTGCCGTTCGCGCTGCCGACGGCGGTCGCCGGGATCACGCTCGCCGCGATCTACAGCGGGAACGGATGGATCGGCCAGCTTTTCCAGCCCTATGGCATCAAGATCGCCTTCACACCGCTCGGCGTGCTCATCGCCTTGATCTTCATCGGGCTGCCGTTCGTGGTGCGCATGGTGCAGCCGGTGCTGCAGGAACTCGAACCGGAGCTGGAGGAAGCGGCAGCCACGCTGGGCGCGACCCGGTTCCAGATCTTCGCACGGGTGATCTTTCCGACCATCCTGCCGGCGCTGTTGACCGGCTTCGCGCTCGCGTTCGCGCGGGCCATCGGCGAGTACGGGTCTGTGATATTCATCGCCGGCAATATTCCCATGGTCTCCGAGATCACGCCGCTGCTCATCATCACCAAGCTGGAGCAGTACGACTACGCGGGAGCCACCGCGATTGCAGTGGTGATGCTGGTGATCTCCTTCATCCTGCTGCTCGTCATCAATCTGCTGCAGTGGTGGACGCGCCGCCGCCGCGGCGAAGCATGAGGCGCATAGCATGAGCGCAGTTCTTCCCTTGCCGTCGGTGGCTGGCGCCCGCAGCACCCGCGAGCCGCCCGTCGTGCGCCTGGTATTGATCGGGCTCGCCTTGAGCTTTCTCACGCTCTTCCTGTTCGTGCCGCTGGGCGCGGTCTTCCACGAGGCATTGAAGAAGGGGCTGGCCGTCTATTGGCGTGCGATCACCGATCCGGACGCCCTTGCAGCGATTCGCCTGACGCTGCTCACGGCAGCCATCGCCGTGCCGCTCAACCTGGTATTCGGTGTGGCGGCCGCATGGGCGATCGCGAAGTTCGAGTTTCCGGGCAAGAGCGTTCTGACGACCCTGATCGATCTTCCGTTCTCGGTCTCTCCGGTGATCGCGGGCCTGGTGTTCGTACTCCTGTTCGGGGCGCAGGGCTGGTTCGGACCGTGGCTGCGAGAGCATGACATCAAGATCATCTTTGCCGTCCCCGGCATCGTGCTCGCGACCGTGTTCGTGACGTTTCCGTTCGTCGCGCGAGAGTTGATTCCACTGATGCAGTCGCAGGGGTCGGAAGAAGAAGAAGCCGCCGTCGTCCTCGGCGCGAGCGGCTGGCAGACGTTCTGGCGCGTGACGCTGCCCAACGTCAAGTGGGGGCTCTTGTACGGGGTCATTCTATGCAACGCGCGCGCGATGGGCGAGTTCGGCGCGGTGTCCGTCGTCTCCGGTCATATACGGGGTGCCACCAACACGATGCCTTTGCAGGTCGAGATCCTTTACAACGAGTACAGCTTCGTTGCAGCTTTCGCAGTTGCGTCCCTGCTCGCACTGCTCGCGCTCATAACATTGGTTTTGAAGACCATCGTCGAAACCCGATTCCGGGGGATTCAGGAGTCCGCATGAGTATCGAAGCACGCAACGTTTCCAAGCGCTTTGGCACCTTCGCCGCCCTCAAGGACGTAAGCCTGGAGGTGAAGACCGGCGAACTGCTCGCTCTGCTCGGCCCATCAGGATCCGGCAAGACCACGCTTCTGCGGGCCATCGCGGGCCTCGAAACCATCGACGCCGGACAGGTCCTCTTCTGCGGCGAGGACACCACGTCGCAGCACGTTCGCGAACGGCGGGTGGGTTTTGTTTTCCAGCATTACGCCCTTTTCCGCCACATGACCATATTCGACAACGTGGCCTTCGGGTTGCAGGTGCGGCCGCGAAGTGTCCGCGCGCCGAAAGGCGAGGTGCGGCAAAAGGTGCTGGAGCTCCTGCGACTCGTGCAGCTCGACTGGGTTGCCGACCGCTATCCGCATCAACTTTCGGGTGGCCAGCGCCAGCGCGTCGCACTCGCCCGGGCGCTCGCAGTGGAGCCTCGGGTGCTGCTTCTCGATGAGCCGTTCGGTGCGCTCGACGCGAAAGTGCGCAAGGAACTGCGGCGCTGGCTGCGTCATCTGCACGACGACATGCACATCACCAGCGTGTTTGTCACACATGATCAGGAAGAAGCGCTGGAGGTTGCCGATCGCGTCGTCGTGATGAACGAGGGACGCATCGAACAGATAGGCACGCCCGAGGAGGTGTACGAGCATCCGGCGACACCTTTCGTCTACAAGTTTCTGGGCAGCGTGAATCTCTTTCATGGTCGCGTTCACCAGGGGCGCGCCGAGATCGGGGATCTGGTTCTCGATGCGCCCGAGCACGCCGCAGCCAGCAATGCGCCGGCGGAAGCCTATGCACGCCCGCACGAGATCGAGGTGCTGCGCAGCGCGGGCGATGAAGCTGCGATCCCCGCAATCCTGCAGCGGGCGATCCCGGTAGGACCGCGGGTGCGCCTGGAGGTGAGCCTCGAAGACGGTGATCAACCGATCGAGGCCGAGGTGAGTCGGGAAGTCTGGCGCGCACTCGACGTGATCGCGGGTGAGCGGGTGTTTCTGCGGCCGCGTCGCTTCAAGGTCTTTCCTGCGCCGGCGTCACCTGACCTGACTTAATCAAGCGCCTCTTCAAGCGCGGGTGAGGCCTCGTGCCTGGACCCGCGTGGCCGGGAAAGGCTAGAATTCAAAGTCTTTGCCCGGCTATGAACGTTCATCGCACGATACCTGCCTCAGCCGACCGGCCGATTGCGCTGACGATCGGCAACTTCGACGGCGTGCACTTGGGCCATCAGGCCATGCTGCGGCGCCTGCGCGAGGCGGCGACCGCGCTCGGCGCGCCCGCCTGTGTGATGACCTTCGAGCCGCATCCGCGGGAGTTCTTCGCGCCGGATCAGGCACCCACCCGACTCACGTCGCTGCGCGAAAAACTCGAGTTGCTGCGCAGTCACCGCATCGATCGCGTCTACATCTGTCGCTTCAGTTTCGATTTCGCGCGCGTGTCCGCGCAGGAATTCATCCACGACATCCTGAAGGCGAGGCTCGATGTGCGCTGGCTGCTGGTGGGGGACGATTTCCGATTTGGCGCTCGCCGCGCGGGGGACAGCGGCATGCTGCGGGCGGCTGCCCGCACGCTGGGTTTCGAGATGGCGGAGATGCCAAGCGTGGAGGTGGGGGGGCTGCGCGTATCGAGCACGGCGATCCGCGAGTTTCTCGCTGCTGGCCGCATCGATTGCGCGGCGCGTCTGCTCGGCCGGCCCTACAGCATCAGCGGTCGCGTCGTCCGCGGCGACCGCATCGGTCGCACCCTCGGCTTCCCGACCGCCAACGTGCAGATGAAACACAACCGCCCTCCGCTCTCCGGCATCTTCGTGGCCGAGATCCACGGTCTGCCGGAAGGCCCGCTTGCCGGCGCGGCGAGCCTCGGTGTGCGGCCGACCCTCGCGGGAGAACGCGGGAAGCCCGTGCTCGAGATTCATCTGCTCGACTTCGCGCGCGAGATCTATGGTGCGCACGTACGCATCGCCTTCCTCGAACGGCTGCGGGAGGAGCGCAAGTATCCGGACCTGACGGCGCTCACGCGCCAGATCGGTCTCGATGTCGCGCAGACACGGGCGTGGTTCGAGCGCGACAGGGCAAGACAGGTTCTGATACAGAATGGCTGACTACAAGAGCACACTCAATCTCCACGATACGCCGTTTCCCATGCGCGGCGATCTGGCCAAGCGTGAACCCGCCATGCTGGAGTCCTGGCGCGCCCGGGACGTCTATCGGCGTATCCGCGAGGTGGCTGCCGGGCGACCCAAGTTCATCCTTCACGACGGGCCGCCGTATGCCAACGGCGATATCCATATCGGGCATGCCGTCAACAAGATCCTGAAGGACGTCATCGTCAAGGTGAAGACGATGTCGGGTTTCGATGCGCCCTACGTCCCCGGCTGGGACTGCCATGGTCTGCCGATCGAGCATCAGGTCGAGAAGCTTCACGGCAAGCACGTCGAGCAAAACGAGTTCCGGCGCCTGTGCCGCGAGTTCGCACGCGCGCAAGTCGAGCGGCAGAAGGCGGACTTCGTGCGCTTGGGCATCCTTGGCGATTGGGACCATCCCTATCTCACCATGGATTTCGGAACCGAAGCGCAGATCATTCGCGCTCTCGGGCGCATCCAGGCGCGTGGCTATCTGTACCAGGGTGCGAAGCCGGTGCACTGGTGCGTGGACTGCGGCTCGGCGCTGGCCGAGGCCGAGGTGGAGTACGAGAACAGGATTTCGCCGGCGATCGATGTTGCCTTTCCGGTGGTCGATCTGCGCGATCTTGCACAGCGATTCGGGCTGGCCGATATCCGTGGTCCAGCAGCCGGTGTGATCTGGACGACGACCCCGTGGACACTGCCGGCGAATGAGGCGGTGAGCGTCAACCCCGCGCTCGAGTACGTTCTCGCGCGCACGGCAAAGGGATTGCTGATGCTGGCGCGCTCGCTGGCCGACGCGTGTCTCGCGCGCTACGGCCTCGCGGTCGAGGAGATCCTTGCGGTGGCGAGCGGCGCAAAGCTTGAGCATCTGCGCCTCGCCCATCCGTTTCAGGAGCGAACGGTGCCGGTCATCCTGGGCGAGCACGTGACGCTCGACGCGGGAACAGGGCTCGTGCACACGGCACCGGCGCACGGTCTCGATGACTACGTCGTTGGCGCGCGTTACCACCTTCCGATCGACAACCCGGTAGGCGGGGATGGCCGCTTTGTCGCGACGGTGCCGGTCGTGGGCGGCAAAACGGTTTGGGAGGCGAATCCGATCATCGTGGATCTGCTGGCGGCGCGCGGCGTGCTGCTCGCACACGAGAAGATCGAACACAGTTATCCGCACTGCTGGCGACACAAGACCCCGATCATCTTCCGCGCCACGCGGCAGTGGTTCATCGGCATGGATCTTACGGGCGGCGAGGCTGCCACACTGCGCGAGACTGCAATGCGGGCGGTGGAAGCGACGCGGTTCTACCCGGCATGGGGTCGCGCGCGGCTGGAGGGGATGGTTCGCAATCGACCCGATTGGTGCGTTTCACGTCAGCGCAATTGGGGGGTGCCGATCCCGTTCTTCGTCCACAAGGAAACCGGACTGCTGCATCCGCGCACCGCGGAGTTCGTCGAAGCCGTTGCGACGATGGTGGAGGAGGGCGGCATCGAGGTCTGGTTCAGTCTTGAGGCGGAGGATCTGCTCGGCGCCGAGGCCCGCGACTACGTCAAGTCGACAGATACGCTCGATGTCTGGTTCGATTCCGGCACGACACATGAGAGCGTGTTGCGGCGGACACCGGGGTTGCGCTGGCCCGCGGATCTTTACCTCGAAGGCTCCGATCAGCATCGGGGCTGGTTCCAGTCGTCGCTCCTCACGTCATCGGCCATTGCGGGGCGTGCGCCTTACGATGCGCTTCTCACGCACGGGTTCGTGGTGGACGGACGCGGGCGCAAGATGAGCAAGTCTTTGGGGAATGTCGTGGCACCGCAAAAGGTGGTCGATACGCTTGGCGCGGACATTCTCCGGCTTTGGGTCGCAGCTACTGATTACTCGGGCGAGCTTTCGATCTCGGACGAGATCCTCAAACGCGTCGTGGAATCCTACCGGCGCATCCGCAACACGATTCGATTCCTGCTCTCGAATCTCGCCGACTTCGAACCGGCGCGGCACAGCCTGCCGGTCGAGGAATGGCTCGAGATCGACCGCTACGCGCTGGTGCTCGCGCGCGAGACGCAGGCGGCAGTTGCTGGCGAACTTCAGGGGGGCGGCACCTGGGGCGGCGGTCATTTCGGGCGCTTCGAATTCCATCTCGCTGTGCAGCGGCTCCATCACTTCTGTTCCGAGGAACTGGGGGCGTTCTATCTCGATATTCTCAAGGACCGACTCTATACCGCCGGCGCTGACTCAGACGCGCGACGGTCAGCGCAGACGGCGCTCTATCACATCGCGCACAGTTTGTTGCGGTTGATTGCTCCGATCCTGAGCTTCACCGCAGAAGAGGCCTGGGCCGTGCTGACGCGCAATGACGACGACAGCATCTTTCTACACACCTGGCACGAGATGCCGGCAATCGACGACGCGGCCAGCCGTGCACTGCGGTCGCGCTGGACGGAGATCCGCGAACTGCGTGCAGGTGTGCAGAAGCGCCTGGAAGAGTTGCGTGCGGACGGCAAGATCGGTTCATCACTGGCGGCCGAGGTGGATTTGTATGCCCGGTCTGAAGCCGACTTCGGATTTCTGGCGGAACACGGCGATGAACTGCGCTTCGTGTTCCTGACGAGTCAGGCGCGGCTGCACCCGGGGAGCCATCCCGATGCCCAGCCGTTATTGAACGGCGTGTCATTTCGGGTCTCGCCAAGCGCCAACAGCAAGTGCGGCCGCTGCTGGCACTATCGGGCCGATGTCGGGACCGATCCCGCACATCCGGAGATCTGTGGTCGTTGTGTATCCAATCTCTTCGGGTCCGGAGAACAGCGTGTCCTTGCCTAGAATGCTTCCCTGGCTGGGTGTCGCCCTCCTGGTGGTGGTGCTCGACCAGTTGACGAAGTACTGGATTCACCACGTCCTGACCTACGGCCAGGCGATCGAGGTATTGCCGTTCCTGAACCTCGTGCTCGTCTACAATCCGGGTGCGGCGTTCAGCTTTCTCAGCGATCAGCCGGGGTGGCAGAACAAGTTCTTCATCGCCGTCGCCGCCGCCGCGAGCGTCTGGGTGCTCTATCTGCTTGCGCGTCCTCAGCGGCGGTTGTTTTCGCTTGCACTCGCCCTCATCCTGGGTGGCGCCATAGGCAACCTCTTCGACAGGTTGATCCTCGGCGCCGTGGTCGACTTCATCGATGTTCATGCGGCGGGTTATCACTGGCCGGCATTCAACGTCGCCGACGCGTCCATCACCTGCGGCGCTGCCTTGCTCATCCTGGTGAGCTTCGGCAAGCAGGAGGACGGCACGCTTCCTGAAACCGCCGTCAAATAGGGAAAATCGCATGGACGTAATGCTCGCCAATCCGCGTGGCTTTTGCGCCGGAGTCCATCGTGCGATCGAGATCGTCGAGCGCGCGCTCGCCATCCACGGTGCACCGATCTACGTACGCCACGAGGTCGTTCACAACAAGTTCGTCGTCGATGGCTTGAGGGCGAAGGGGGCGGTGTTCGTCGAAGAGATCGAAGAGGTCCCGACAGGTGCGACGGTGGTCTTCAGTGCGCACGGCGTGTCCCAGCAGGTGCGCGATCATGCGCAGGCGCGCGGACTGCGGATATTCGATGCCACTTGCCCGCTAGTGACCAAGGTTCACACCGAAGTCGCCAAGATGCGCCAGCAGGGCCGCGAGATCATCATGATCGGGCATCGCGGCCATCCGGAGGTCGAGGGCACGATGGGGCAGTCGGCCGCCGGCATGCATCTCGTCGAGACAGTGACTGATGTCAATCGGCTGCAGGTTGCCGATCCCGGCAATCTCGCCTTCGTTACGCAAACAACGCTATCAGTCGATGATGCGGCGGCCATCGTTAGTGCCCTGAAGGCGCGCTTTCCGGACATCGTGGGTCCGAAGAAAGACGATATCTGCTATGCGACCCAGAACCGTCAGGATGCTGTCAAGTTCATGACGCAGCAGTGCGATCTGGTGATCGTGGTCGGCTCTCCGAACAGTTCCAACTCCAATCGCCTGCGCGAGGTGGCGCTCAATCTCGGCGTCAGCGCGCAGATGGTCGACAGCGCTGCCGAACTGGACCCTGCATGGCTCACGGGAAAGAAGAGGGTGGGAGTCACTGCCGGCGCATCAGCGCCGGAGGTGCTTGTGGCCGAAGTGGTTGAGCGCTTGCGTGCGCTGGGTGCCGCGCAGGTGAGCGAACTGCAGGGGATTACGGAGAACGTTGTTTTCCCGATCCCGAAGGGCTTGGGTAGCGGCGAACGCGAAACCGCCCGAGGTAGCGTCTGACGCGCAGTAACCCCGGGCGGGAGGTAAACCAGAAACGGAACGGGCGAGGGCGCTCGTTGCGTCCCCGTCCGATCTCGACTACTGCATGATCTCGCGCCAGCTCGTGCGGCGCCCCCCCGGTGCCGGCATTGCGACCGGAGTCTGAGAAGTCGTCTGCTTCGCGTCCGAGGTCGTTATGATCTCGACGGTCTTGCCGTCAGGCAGGCGCACGATATTGAAGCCGACAGCCAACGCGTCAGCGACTTTGTTGCCGATGCTGCCATTCGAAGCCGACGAGACGGCACGTCCGCTCCTGAAATCGAAGTTGTTTATGTAGCTGTAGCCACCGATCACGCACTCTGTGCTCTGCGGGACGTTGCTCGCGACGACGAGGGTCCCGAGCTGAAGCTTGGGGTCGATGTTCGCGCGTTCACCGCTGTCCGGAAGATCCACGAACCAGCCGTTGTCGGTGCTGTTGGAGCAGTTGAGAGCGCAATCAACGGTTCGATAGCTCGACCCGCCAGATGTGGCAGTACTGATTGTTCGACCCACCAGGATCGTGCGTAGATCAGGGAGCGTGGTCGACGTCAGAGGATCCTTGATGGCGTAGACGGTCTGCTTTTGCGTGTTGCCTATATCCGTTCCGCCAAGATACCGTCCGGTCACCACGTAGATGAAGGGTGCCGGGGGACTCCCCAGCTCGGCGATTTCCGGCTTTGTCGTTATCGCCTGTGGGGTGCCATTGACTGCATCTTTGACCGTGGCGAGCAATTGCGCCTCGCGGCCAGCCGGACCGTAGGTGTCGTTCACGTCGAAGCGCCACACGTTTCCGAGTAGGTCCGTCCCGTAGACCCGGTCGGTGTAGTTGTTGGTGAGAGTGTCGTTGACCCACGGGGTGATCTTGCCGAGACCGCTGGGCTGAGTTGCAGTGCCGACGCCCGTACCTATCTTGAGCAGGATTTGGCCAGTCAGGGCGTCGAGTGCGTAGAGATAACCCTTGCCGTCGTTGGCATTGCTGTTGACGTTGTTGTAGCCGGACGTGACGAAGACGACCCAGCGACCCTCGGAGTAACCGCTCCACGCGATCTTGCTGATGACTGGGTTACCGAAGGAGTAACCGAGATTGCAGTCGGTATAGAGGGTCGTCCCCGAGAAGCACGCACCTTGTTTGAACTCCCAGAGTCCAGTCGGGTTTGCCGGATCCGTGATGTCGAGCGCATAGTAGCCTCGTCCGCCGGCGCCCAGACCCCCGACAAGAATAGTCTTCCAATTGCCGCTGGAATCTGCAACGTCACTTACGGTTGGCGTCCCATCGACGTAGTAGTCATGAAGGTTCGCATAGTTGTTGTCGGCTAGCTTCCACAACTTATCGATCACCAGTGTCGGGATGAACGCCCAGGCTTCCAGCCCGCCCTGCGAGTCGGTGGGAGACGTTCCGGCGTAGAAGGCGTGAAGCATGCCATCGTTGGACGCTGTGTAAACCATCGGGGTACGACCTGTCCTTGCGGCCTTGAAGGCGCTGTAGCCAGCGTCACTGTAGTTCGCAAATGGCTGCCGAACGAACACCGGCTGCGCATTGACGATGTCACCAAGAATGTGGGTCCGCGTACGATAGAGCTTGTTGAGGTCGTTCGTAATGAAACCCTCTTTCCCGCTTTGACCGCGCAGGAAGTTGACGAGAGTCGCCCCTGCAGCGGTGCTTCTCTGGTTGACCGTACCACTCGATCCATCGGTCATCATGCTGTATTGACTGAAGAGCTGCACCTTGGCGGAACTGAAGTTTCCCTGCTCCGTGGAATCAAGTGTCGTCTCAGCTGTACCCGTCGGGGCGCCGGTGCCGTCGCAGGACTGTGTATTCCACTTGAAATCTACAAGCTTGTTGGTTGCAGTGCTGCGGAAGAGGTAAATGTTGCGGTTATCGCAGGCTGCACCGACCTTGGCGTCGAGCTTTGCTTGCGCCGACCAGATCGGTGTTTGGCTGACAACGCCCGTGGTGAGGTCGATCGACCGCGCTGTCAGCTCGCCCGTCCATTCGGCGGTAGTGTAGCTCGCGGTATAGGCCGAGTTGTCACCCGCGACCGGCTCCAGATTCGACGTTGCCGCAGCAGAGGCAGCGGCCACTCGGGCGTTGATGCCGGTCAATGCTGTCACCAGTCCCGAAACCACCGAGTCCGGGTCGCCGGCGCTAAAGAATCGGCCGCGCCCGTCGACCGCTGCGTGCCACAGGTCGTCCAGGGCGCTTGGGCTGTCCGAAGAAGGCGTCGGCCAGGTCTTGGCACCGGAACGAATTGACGCGAAGTCTCCGGTGGCAGCAGTCTGGTAGTTGGGGTCGTAGACGAGTGTGCCGGTCAGGCCGAGCCCCATCGTAAACGTCGTCATGTGTTGCCAGCTGGCCTTGTCGTCTTCGGGACCAGAACCCCCGGATGGCACGTTGTTCGTCGTCACGTCCTTACCGAGCGCCCCGGTGGCTTTCGTGGCGCTCGTGCGAAGGTCGGTGATGTAGTAATACTGGGCGACATCCGCCAGGGAGTTCGAGCTGGCGTCTGTGCCAGTGGTCGTGGCGGCGGCTGTGGTGGAGGTTGCAGCAGGTGGGCTGCCCGGGTTGGCAGAACAGCTGTTGTAGTCGGACGTCGCCATCGTCGGCGCGCCAGTTACGTCGCTTACCACGGAAGTGCCGCTGTACTGCCTCGTGCGAATGGTCGTTGTCGTAGTAAGGACGATCTTGCTGCCGGTTTGTTGCACGGTCTGAGTGCAAGTCTTATTGGGGTTGCTCCTGGTTGGGCAGCTATATGTCTGAGTCGCGTTGTAGGTGCAGGTTGCAGTCGAATAGGTCTTACCGGTGGTCGTATCCTTGACGGTGGAACTTATGCTGCCATCCCACATCGGCTTCGGCGAGTTCGCATTTGAGATGTCACCGTCGTAGTTGCCAATGTTCGTCGTTCCGTCGAGCTGCTCGCCGCCGTTCCCGTTCCAGTAGCCATCTGTGGTGAGGATCGTGAAGTTCTGCTGGCAGGAATACTGAACCGGGTCACCGCTCATTCCGTTGTTGATGCCGTTTTGATACCCAGCAAAGTAACGACCGGCGCGCGAGAGGGCTTCTCGCAACGGCGTGCCACCGCTCGGGCTTTGGCTGAATAGTTTGGTGAACCAATTGGATTTCTGCGTCGAATCGAAATCCGAGACCCCGAGGTAGTCGCCACTCGATACCGGACTGCCTGGATTGATGGTGATGAAGCCGACGCGGTATTGGCTACCAAGCTGAACGAAGGCTCGGCTGCTAGCGCCCTTCATCATCATGATCCGCGTGCGGTAGTAGCTGTACCAGTTGGCGAAGTTGGTGCGCTCGTCGGTGCTGCCAGGTCCTGAACTCGATCCCACAACGACTTTCGTCCAGTTCGAGCCGGGAGAGGAGATAGCCTTCGCGCATTCTCCGGTGAGAACATTTGAGAAAAGGGCGTCGACCGGTTGACCTGAACCCTTCCAAGTGTAGTAGTACGCGGGCTGCGCGCTCTCGGTGTAGTGCGCGCTGCATTTGCTTCCGTCCCAGCAGCTGGCGTCGTCGAAGGCCTTGAAGTTGGCGCTGAGATCAGTGGTTGTTCCTGTAGGTGCGGTGTACGGGTCGTAGAGCGCTGCGGTGAAGGATGCATTTGAATAGCTCGAACCATCGGCCTTGCGCGGCGGTAGATACGTGGTGTTCGGGTTGTAATAGACGGTATTGCACAGGTAGTTGCGGTACCCCACCTTGTCGATAAGTCCAGTCCATCCGCTGCCGCTGGTTTGGAACAGCGCATCCGGCATGTGGGTCCAGCTCATGGAACCGGAGTCGTCGAGCACGAAAAGGATGTTCGGCTTGACGAGCGCGGTAGACGAACTGGAAAGCGGAACTGTGGAAATGTCTGTTACCTGACCGAAGGCCGGACTCTGCGCAAGAGCAAACGATGTGAGCGTCGCAACGCTGCATCGTTTGAGGATGCGGATGGTCCGAGGGGGTATCGCGTGGGCCATTTCAGCCTCCTGGATGCTGATGTAATGTGATCGGCTTCGGTCGGTGAGGTAAGTACCGAAGTCACGTATAGGTGCCAGTTCAGTACAGGACCGTTTGAACATAGCTGACGGTCATGCGCGGATCCACGATGCGTGCGGTGACACGGTAGTAGGGCTGCTGGGAGTTGGTGAGGGGCACTGCCCCGTAGGCACCGGCCGATTTCGACGAACCCCATCCGGCACTCTGCAGGGTGACGCACTGCTGCGCCGGGTCATTGATCTCGACGTTGGCGGTGGAGCAGAGGCGGTGGATGACCCAGCGCACCTCCATTCCTGCGACGTCGAGAGGAGTGCCGGTGAGTGCCACCGACATCCCGTTGTCCTTCCACCAGTTGGCCGGTGCGTTCACCGGGTTGAAGGTTGCATTCCAGCTCGAGAAGTATCCGGCCGACGCGTTGTCGTTCGTCAGGTTTGCTACGGGTTGAGCAAGCACCCAGCTGCGACCGGCTTCCACGCCCAAATCCCCGGCGCTTGTGACAGTCTGTTTGGAAGCGAGATTGCCGACAACCAACGTGTCACTTGTCACTGAGCGCATCAGTGCAAGTCCGGAAAGTGTCATCGCGACAAGTACAACCAGGGCGATGAAAAGCACGATGCCTTGCTGCCGAGAGTTGTACGCCACAGCGCGCCCTTGTCGCTTCTTCATTTCACGGTATGAGGCTAAGGGTGACCGGCCGCTCATTTCAGGTTTCCCCATACGACGTTACGGATGGGCACGAGTGTCTCGTGCACCCGATAGCGATAATTTCGCCAGTTGTTCGGATCACCTGCCGTCACATCTCCGGGATCCGAATCGGTCGTGCCGTCAGCGTTACTCATGGTGAAGCTGCCGGCAGCCCATCGCGGTGCGGTGGTCGTGACCTTTGTCTTCTCGGCCTGCTTGCTGCGCGCCAGGAGACCGACGCGAATCGCATAGACGGACGACATGTCCGGCGGGGCGGTGGTTGTCCAGGAGCCGATTGAGTCCAGAGCGCCATCGCCGTTCGAGTCGACGGCAACCCCGTACTCAGCTTGCAGATTGACTATGTCGTCGTAAACGGCTAGCGGGTCATTGGCACCGTCCGCGTCGGCGTCGGTCCAGTGCAGGTCGTCCTGGACTACGAGGCGTGCATTCTGGATCGACCACACGTTGCGCCGCGGGGTGTTACCCAAGTCGTAGATGAACCCATTCGTGAAAGCCGGACCGGTTGTCTTGTTGTAGCGCGCCGTGACGGTGCCCCCCCCTGCTTGTGCGGTGTAAGTGCCGGTGCCGTGATCGATCGTCACGGCGTCAGCGTTTGTGTTCCCGGTAACTTCCACAAGCTGACAGGTGAGCACCGCAGGAGTCCCCACCGGACCGGCGATGAGGAGAGCGTTGCCTCGGAGGAGTCCGGTGCGGCCCCCGAGAGTCGATGACGTCGCCTTGGATGAGTTGGTGGAGAAGGTGAACGACTTTCCGGCAACGATCAGGTCGGTATTTCCGTAAAAGGCGGCCAACTGGTCGGGAGCACCGGAAGCACCCTGGGTGATCTGAGCGGTGGCGAGCGGGAACGTGAAATCCTGGCTGCCGCTGCTGCGGAGACTGTCGTGAGCATTGACGGTGCAGTTCATGGGATTGGCGGCACCGAAGGTTCCAAAGCCGTATCCCGCCTGCTTGATGTCACGCTCGATGGAGAACAAGGCGACGGCTCCTGACATCTGTGCGTCGCTTGCTGCCGCCGTTGTGCGCTTGCGTCCTTCCGCTACGGCCAGGACGGAGAAGATGACGAGGATGCCAAGCATCGCGATGACAAGGCCGACCATTATTTCGATGAGGCTCATGCCTCTCGCGCCGCGATGTTGCGGGAACTGCAGGAAGGGCGTCGTCGACGGCATGGTTGGCGCTCAGTTGATGTTTGCGACCAGGACGTGGCGGTGTGCTGCCGTATCCGAGGGGGTGCGCCAGCAGACGGTCACGGTTACGCGGTTTGCGTTGGCGGTATCCACGAGTATCTGTTGCATGGCGTTGGTGGCGCCTGGAAGCCCGGTTCCTGCAGCCGTGATGTCGGCCACCCACTGGGTGACGGCAGCGTTGGCAGAAGCGCTGCCGGAGAACGAGCACGTACCGCTTCCAGGCAGGTGCTGGAACGCCAGAAGGCTGTTTGTCAGAGTCGCGCTGGTAGAGCGGTCAACGTTCGCCCAGATCTGTCCGACGATGCGATTGGCGTAGTTCGCGGCCTCGACTCTGTATTGGCTGTCTGACGTACGAGAAGTGGCAGCCGCGTACATGCCGACCAGCGCCAGGATGCCCATGGAGAAGAGGAGAATGGCGATCAGCGACTCGATCAGCGTGACGCCTTTCTGCTTGCAGCGGTCTATCTTCATGGCGGGATCTCGCGACGAGTTCATCAACTGCAGGACCGCGTATCGCCTGCGGCAGTAACGGCCGGGTCGCAGAGGCGAATTTGTCCGCCACGCGTGATGAGGACGTTCAGGCAGCGCATCGTGCCTCCGGCACTCCTGCAGTCGCCGCCCGCGGGATTGGTGACTTGCACGACTTCATTGGCTGCGAGCGTCGTTCCTCCGAGCGGGGTGAACGTCACGCGTCCGGTGGTTGCTGCGAATTGAACCCCGGTCGTGATGTCGGCGGATTGGCCCGAACCCTCTCGACGCAGCTTGGCTTCCAGCATCGTTAGCTCGTTCTGCCCGGTGGCGGGGTTGTAGACATTCCCGCGCACCAACAGATTGCCTCCCGACGTACTCGCGGTGGCTGCGGCGAAGTTGGTAACGTCGGGTTCCGTGTCGGTCATCAAGAACTCGACGTTCGCGTTCAGTCGAATTGCTTCCGCGCGCGCAAGACTCACTGCCGCGAGTGCCGTCGTCGCGGCATCCCGCAGCTTCTGGTTTTGCAGGAAGGTGGCAAATGCGGGAACACCCATCATGAGGACGAACGCAATCACCGCAAGTCCCACCATGAGTTCGATGAGAGAGAAACCGTGTTGGCGCGTGCGCGGTACTAGCATGACCCATCCTTTCTCATGACCCAGCAGGTGCCCGGGTTGGACCAGCCGGTAGGCACACCGGTAGTGGCCCGCGTGCCGTCCTGGTTGATCGTGAATACGAACCCCGACATGCCCTGCGCGGCGTTGCCCGTTGCCGTAACCGTGTAGGTGCTCGCGGCCAGCGTGCACGCATAGGCGAAGCTTTTCATGTTGGTATTGATGACGGTGCTGTTGCAGGGAAACCCGGTTCCGTTGGCGTTCGTGTACTGCCGGTTGTCCTGGTAGTACTGCTCGAGTTTCGCGCGCACGTCCATGAGTTGTGACCGTGCCTCCGCGAGGCGCGCTCGCCGCATGTAGTCGGCGTAGCTCGGATAAGCGATCATGGCCAGAATGGAGATGATCGCCACTGTGATCATCACCTCGAGCAACGTGAAGCCGTTTGCACGTGTCATCTGAGTGCTCCTTTCGTCTGCTTCAATGGTAGGAAGGGCCTCCGGGGGATGCCACAGAGCGCCGATTGTCGGGCCGATTGCGACCCTGGACGGCGGCGCTCGCGCGCCAATGGGGGACGCCGCCGAGAGCAGGGTCTGTGCCACGGAATGGTGACTAGCCCCGTATATCCGACGGGGCGAGAAAGAGGACCGTCGACTGCGAGAGCGGCCGCTCATTCCAGCGATGGAAGGGGTATGTTTTCGCGGCCGTGGGAACTGACGGACGCTTCGGGCGGGCCGCCTGTCCCCGTCCGGATGCCGGCAGTCGACTGGCTAACAGACGATGGCCGTCGCGGGTCGTTTTGAGCGTGATCTGATCCGTCTCATCGAATCGGCCAGAACGCTGGAACTACCACCCAAGTAATCGCTGCTACTCATCACACAAAATGCCCGAGCCGCTATTTGAACCTCGCTTTTCAACGGCCTGTTAAGGACACTTCATCCGCTTGGTACCTGCGATCAGTTCGCAACCTCGCTTGATGACCGGGAGGACTGTGCCGTTATCGCCACTTTGGCGCTGA
>JAEUMW010000296.1 GCA_016791345.1 Betaproteobacteria bacterium
ACACTCACCGGCAGCAGGAGGATGCCGGCACAGGTCAACGCACACATGATCGCCAGCCCGCCCGTGCGCGGCACGGGATCGGCATGCAGCGAGCGTTCGTTGGGATGATCCAGCACGAGACCGGCGAAACGGCTCCGCAACATCCACGCGATCAGGGCGGAGGTTATCACGAATGCAAGGGCAGGAAGCGCGACGATCACGAGCATGGTGTGGGAGGACAGGCGCGCACGCCGGTCGCGAAGACCGGGATTTTACAGGAGAGCGCCGCCAAGTCGCGGCAGCCTGGGCCGCGCACGGAGGCGGGCGTCACCTTCTGGTAGACTGCCCGCGTTTCCCTACACGGCGCGACCAGACACAGAACGGGCGCGAATGCTCCTTGCTTCGGGCGAGCAGCGTTCCGTGCCGCGCGAGAGTCCCATCGATGAAGCGTCTGTTCCTGACCGGCCACGAAGGATTCGTTGGCCAGACCCTGCGATCGTGGCTGGCGGCAGCGTCTGCATCCGCACCGGAAATCGAGCTCGTCCCGCCGCGGAGCCGTTACGACCTGACCGACCCCGCCTCGCTCGAATGCGCGCTGCCCGCCGACGCGTTCGACTTTGTCATACACCTCGCCGCACAGTCGTTCGTCCCCGAGTCCTTCCGCGACCCGAAGCGCACCTATGACGTCAATTTCACCGGTACGCTGAATCTCTTCCAGGCGCTGAAGACGCGGGGATTCACCGGCCGCGTGCTCTACGTGAGTTCGGCCGAGGTGTACGGCCAGGTGCCACCTGAGCAGATGCCGATCGACGAATCCCGGGCACCGCAGCCGCGCAGCCCGTACGGTGTGAGCAAGGTCGCCGCCGAGGCGCTGTGCGGCCAGTGGAGCCGCACCGAGGGCCTCGATGTCGTCGTCGTGCGGCCGTTCAACCACATCGGTCCCGGGCAGACCGACCGCTTCGTGGTCGCGAGCTTCACGCGGCAGGTGGCGGAGATCAAGCTCGGCCAGCGTCCCCCCGTCATCGAGATCGGCGACGTCGAAGTCACGCGCGACTTCACCGACGCGCGCGACGTGGTCGAGGCCTACCTGCGCCTGCTCGAAGACGGCGCCGGCGGCGAAACGTACAACGTCTGCTCCGGGCGGGAAGTCTGGGTCCGCGATCTGCTGCCGATGCTTTTCGAACTCGCCGGCGTCGAGGCGCGCGTCGCTCAGGATCCGGCGCGGCTGCGTCCGGCCGAGCAGAAGCGCCTGCTCGGATCGTACGAGAAGCTGCAACGCGCGACCTCCTGGGCGCCGACCACGCCGCTTCGCACGTCGCTCGCGGACGCGCTCGCATGGTGGGAGCACAAGCTCTCGCGCGGGTGAACTCGCGGGCCGGCTGACCCGCGAGAGTGGCTGCCCCAGCGCCCCGGGTCCGGCGGCCGACCGCCCTCGCCAGCGCCGCCGCGAGCCTGGGCGGGCTCGTCGTCCCGCTCGCCGTCTTCGTCGTCGCGGCACCGAAGGTCGTCGACGGCCTCGGCCGCGAGCGCTTCGGCGTGCTCATGGTGGTGGTCGCGGTGACTTCGCTGCTGACGAGCATGGATCTCGGGCTCGGCGCCGGCGGCGTGCGGCTCGTCGCGCGTGCTGCCGCCAAGGGTGAGCCTGCCGTCGCGGCCGAGGTCGTGCGCGAGGTGTTCACCGTCTTCAGCGGTCTGGCCGTGCTCGTCGCCGGGGCCGGGCTCGTGCTGGCCGATCCGCTGGCGCGGCTCCTGTTTCCGGACACCACGCTCCCGGCGCAGGAGACGCAGCAGGTGGTCGTCCTCGGCGCGCTGCTCGCCGCCGTCGCTTTCGTCGGCGCTGGCACGGCGGTGCTGCCGCGCGGCATGGAAGCGATGCCCTTCGTCTCCGGTGCACAGGGAATCTACAGCGCCGCCATCTGGCTCGGCGCCTGGGCACTCGTGGCGGCCGGCAAGGGACTGGTGGCGATTCTTGTCTGGATCATCGCCACCAATACCCTGCTGTCGCTCGCATTCGCCGCCTGGGGTTTGTACCATTGCCCAGCGACGAGCTTCCGGCCGACCCGGAACCTGACGCACCTGCGCGGCGTGATCGCCTTCAACACCTTCGCCTTCGCCGCCCAGATCAATGCTGCACTCGTCAACAACCTGGACAAACTCCTGATCTCGTCCGTGCTCGGTCCGGTGAGCGTCGCCCACTACAGCCTGGTATCCAACATCGCGGCGAAGCTGCCCCTGGTGGCATCGGCGATCGCCGCCTTTGTCTATCCGCGGGCGTCGCATCTGTCGATCACCGACAGGAATACGCCGATTCAGGAACTCTACGTGCGCGTGTCGCGCTACCTCACGCTCATGCTGGCGCCCCTGACGGTGCTGATGCTGGTCCTGGCGCCGGCGGCGCTGCGCGTGTGGATGGGAGAGGACTTCGCGCGCGAGGTGGGCGCGCCGACGCTGGTGCTGATCACCGCCTATGCCATCGCGACGGTGTCGGTGGTGCCGTCGCTCGTCTTCAATGCCATGGGCAATTCACGCATCGGCGCTGTCTTCAGCGGCATTGCGGTGCTCCTCACGGCGGCCGGCAGCATCGCACTCATCGCTCCGTTCGGCATCCTCGGCGTCGCCTTCGGGGTGCTGATCGGCATGCTGCAAAGCCTGGTCTACGCCGGCCTGCTGGAGCGTTCACTGGACCTCGGCTGGTTTCGCGCACGCCGTGGATTCCTGCTCAAGGTCGCGCTGTGCCTGGCGGTGCAGGCAGTCGTGCTGCTGCTCCTGCAGGGGTTCGTCCGCGGTTTCGTGAGCCTCGTCGGTGTCAGCGCGCTGGGCGGCTGCGCTTTCTTCGTGGCGTGGGCCGCCTTCGGCTTCGTCACCGCGGAAGACCAGGCACTGCTCCGACGGCTTCTGCAACCCGGGCGGCGCAGCATCTAGGCCATGCTGAGATCGCTCGTTCGCTCCGCTGCCCGGAACATTCGGCGCTATCTGATCGGAGACCTGCCGGCGCAGCAGTTGAACACGCTACTCCTGCTCGGCAAGCTGCACGCGGAGCGCGTGCGTGCGCTCCCCTCGCACGCGAGCATTCAGAAGGCCGAGTTCACTGTCTTCTCGCAGTTCGGCGAGGACGGCATTCTCCAGTATCTGCTGCAGCGGGTGCCGCTCGCGACGCGTTTCTTCGTAGAATTCGGCGTCGAGGACTATCAGGAATCGAACACGCGTTTCCTGCTCGTCAACGACAACTGGAGCGGACTCGTGCTCGACAGCGACGCGCGCCTCATCGAGGCGATCCGCAGGGACCCGCTGCACTGGCGCTACGACCTGACGGCGACCCGTGCCTTCATCACTCGCGAAAACATCGACGAAGTGCTGGCCGCACAGGTGCCATCGCCGGACATCGGCTTGCTCAGCATCGACCTCGACGGCAACGATTACTGGGTCTGGCAGGCCATCGTCTCCATCGAACCGCGCATCGTGGTCTGCGAATACAACAGCCTGTTCGGTGGCACCCGCGCCGTCACCGTCCCCTACGACCCGTCGTTCTCGCGCGGCCAAGCGCACTTTTCGCATCTTTATTTCGGCGCGTCGCTGGCGGCGCTGTGCCGGCTCGGCGCCGAGAAGGGCTACGATTTCGTCGGCTGCAACAGCAAGGGCACGAATGCCTTCTTCGTCCGCAGCGACCTATCGGCGGCGTTCGAGAAGCTCAGGGCCGCAGAAGGCTTTGTGGCGTCCACCCACCGCGATTCCCGCGACGAGCAAGGCAACATGAACTACCTGCGCGGCGCCGATCGGGGCCGCGCGATCGCGCATCTCCAGGTGCTCGACGTGGAGCAGGATCGCCTGGTGACGCTGGGCGAAGTCATCGAGTCGCCCTCGCGGAGCTCGCACGAATGAAACGATCCGCCGCCAGCGTGGCGCGGCCGCACGCTCCCCGCGTCGCGGTAAATGCCCAATGCCTGCTGTCGCCATTGACCGGCATCGGGCAGTACACGCGGCACCTGATGCAGGCGATCGGCGCGCGCGAACGCTTCCAGCTCAACTACTTCTCCGGCCACAACTGGGGGCAGCAGATGCCGGATGGATCGTCGCTGCGTCTCAACCGATTGAAGCGTCTGGCCAAACGACTGATCCCGAATCCCCACGAGGTCAGCCGCCGCATCCAGCGCATCGAATTCGCGCGCGGCGTGCGCCGGTTGCGCTGCGAGCTCTACCACGACCCGAACTTCCTGCCGTACGACTTTCCGGGGCCGATCGTGACGACGGTGCATGACCTGTCGGTGGTGCGCTGTCCGGAGATGCATCCGAGACCACGCCGCCAGCTCATGGACAAGTATTTCCCGGGCGCGCTCGAACGCTCCCGCTGCATCATCACCGATTCCCTTTTCGTCCGCGACGAACTGGTGGCGGTGTACGGCACGCCGGTCGAGAAGATTCATCCGATCCATCTCGGCGTCGCGCCGCAATACCGGGTGCGCGGGCCCGACGAGACGACCGTTACCCTCGCCGCACACGGCCTCTCCCACGGCCACTACATCCTGGCGGTGGGCACGCTCGAGCCGCGCAAGAACCTGATCCAGGGGCTGCGCGCCTTCCGCCGCCTGCCCGAGGCGCTGCGCGAGACGATGCCCTTCGTCATCGTCGGCATGAAGGGCTGGCTCACCGAGGGCATCGAGGCGGAGATCGCGGCGCTCGCCGCCAGGGGACAGGTGCGCGCGCTGGGCTACCTGCCGGATCAGGCCCTGCTCAACCTTTACGCCGGCGCGGCAATGCTCGTCTATCCGTCGATCTACGAAGGCTTCGGCCTGCCGGCGCTGGAGGCGATGGCGTCGGGCATTCCGGTCATCACCTCGAACCGGTCTTCGCTGCCCGAGGTGGTGGGCGATGTCGGCATCACCGTCGACCCGGCGGACGACGCCGGTCTGGCGGAAGCCATGCACCGGCTCGCCGAGGATCCGCGTGAGCGCAGCGACCGTGCGGCGCGCGGACTCGAACGGGCACGTAACTTCACCTGGGCGCGCTGCGCCGAGGAAACCGAGCGCGTCTATCACGTCGCGCTCGCGGCCAGCTGATGCAATCCTCATCCGTGAACCACGTCAACCATTCGCGCGCCGCCTACGCGCCGGAAGCACGGGCGCAGCCGGTCCGCGTCGCCGTGAACGCGACCTCGCTCCTGTCGCCGCTCACCGGCATCGGCCAGTACACACAGAACCTCATGCGGGCGATCGAACGCCGGGGGCAATTCGACCTCCACTACTTCTACGGTCACGGCTGGGGACGCGAGCTGCGCGAGACGCCGATGCCGGGCATCGTGCGTGCCAAGGAGTTCGTGAAGCGCGTGGTACCCAACCCGCACGAAGTGTTTCGCTGGGTGCAGCGGATGCAGTTCCGGCGCGGCGTGAGCAAGTTCCACTGCGAGCTCTTCCACGATCCGAACTACCTGCCGTTCGACTTCTCCGGCGCCATCGTCAACACCGTACACGACCTGTCCTTCGTGCGCTTTCCAGAGACGCATCCGGCATTGCGCATCCGCTTCCTGGAAAAGCATCTGCCGCCGGTGCTGGAGCGCTGCAATGCCATCATCACCGATTCCGCGTTCGTGCGCGACGAGGTGGTGTCGGTGTTCGGCATCGACCCGGAGAAGATCCACCCGATCCATCTCGGGGTGTCACCCACCTACCACCCGCGGCCGTCCGAGGAGACGACACCGGTGCTGGCGAAGTACGGGCTCACCCATGGCCAGTACGTGCTCGCCGTCGGCACGCTGGAGCCGCGCAAGAACCTGATCCAGGGACTGCGCGCATTCCATCGCCTGCCCGAGGCGCTGCGCGAGCGGATGCCCTTCGTCATCGTCGGCATGAAGGGATGGCTCACCGACGGCATCGAGGCGGAAATCGACGCGCTCGCCGGTCACGGGCAGGTGCGCGCGCTCGGCTATCTTTCGACCGACGATCTGCTGCAGCTCTACGCCGGCGCGACGATGCTGCTGTATCCGTCGGTCTACGAAGGCTTCGGCCTGCCGGCGCTGGAGGCGATGGCGTGCGGCATCCCGGTCATCACCTCGAATCGCTCGTCGCTGCCCGAGGTGGTCGGCGATGTCGGCATCACCATCGAGCCCGGCGACGAGGCAGGCTTTGCCGAGGCGATCCGCATGCTCGCCGAGGACGCGGACGCACGGGCAGCGCGCGGTGCGGCCGGTGTCGAGCGTGCGCGCCACTTCAGCTGGGCGCGCTGCGCAGTGGAGACCGAGCGCGTCTATCGCATCGCGTTGGCCGACGTGTGAGGCCGACGGCAGCGGCATGCGGGTCCTGCACTTCGGGCGCTTCTACAACGACAACTTCGGCGGCCTCGAACGCCACGTCGTCAATCTGCTCGACGGACTTTCGCAGAACATCCACGTCGCCAACGTCGTCGCCAACGAGCGCTGCGGCCTCGACGTCATCGACCTGCCGCGCTACAAGGTATACAAGGCACCGTCGCTCGGCCTGCTCGCGAGCATGCCGGTGTGTCCGACGATGCCGGCGCTCATCCGCTCGCTCGAACGCGAGGGACGCTTCGACCTGTATCACCTGCACTTCCCCGATCCGATGTCGCATCTCGCGCTCGCCGCCCTGCCCGGTGCGCGGCGCGTGGTCATCTCGTGGCACAGCGACATCGTGCGCCAGCAGGGCCTGCTGCGCCTCTATCGGCCGTTCCTCAACCGCATCATCGACCGCGCCGTCGCGATCATCGGTGCCACGCCGCGGCATTTCTCCGCGTCCACACAGCTCACCGGCTCGCGCCATCCGGAGCGCTTCCACGTCGTGCCCTATGGCCTCGACTACGCGCCGTATCTCGCACCCGGCCTCGACGCCGAGGCGGCACGGATCCGCCACGCGCACGATGGTCGTCCCCTCGTGTTCACGGTCGGCCGCCACGTTTACTACAAGGGCTTCGAGTTTCTGATCCGCGCCATGCGCGACACGGCCGACGATGCGCTGCTGCTGCTCGGCGGCACCGGTCCGCTCACCGCCGACTACCGACAGCTCGTCGCCGAGCTCGGCCTCGAACAGCGCGTGCGCCTGCTCGGTCGCATTCCGGACGCCGCGCTGCCGGCGTATTACCGCGCCGCCGACGTGTTCTGCATGCCCTCGGTGGAACCGAGCGAGGCGTTCGGACTGGTGCAACTGGAAGCGATGGCGTGTGCGCGCCCCGTCCTCGGCTGCGAGCTCGGCAACGGCGCCACCTTCGTCAACCAGCACGGGATCACCGGACTCGTCGTGCCGCCGCGCGATCCTTCAGCGTTGGCTGGCGCGCTCGACACGCTGCTGGCAGACCGCGATCTCGCCCGGCGCCTGGGAGAGGCCGGACGCACGCGCGCGCTCACCGAGTTCTCGCTCGAGAAGATGTGGTCGGGAACCTTGCAGGTCTATCGCGAGGTGCTGGCGTCTTGATGCCGCACGCGCCGCCGCGCGCTCAAAACGGCCAGATGGACTGGAACCAGTCCTCGTCGGTGTTGAATTCGAGCCGGGAGTCCTCCGCGGACGGCGGACGATAGGGGGCCGCGGCGGCCACATCGGCGGGCAGACTTCCCCGCGCGTAGCGCTGCTCACCCGCGGGACCGGAAACCGCAATCCAGTCGTCTCCTGCCCCGCGCAGCCGATAGCGCGCCCCGGTCTCGGTCACGAAGTCCCAGCCGCCGCCCCATTGCGATGGCACCACACGCAACTGCGTCCTGACCCAGCCCGTCTCCGGCTCGGCGGCCGGGCGAAAGAGCAAGCCCTCGCCGGTCGAATCGATCCGCAACCAGGCATCGGCCGCGGGCGATTGCCAGGTGCCCCAGTACGCGTGGTCCGGGGACGTCGGCCAGAGCGTGTTCCACGACGACACGTTCGGATCGCCGCCCTTGCCCGGCGTCGTACACGCGGCGACGAAGAGCGCGGCGCACAGCACGACGGTGCGCGTGAATGCGCTGGCGCAGCGCACGCGCAGATGCGACGGGAGCAGGAGGCTCACAGCACGTAGCGCGCGAGATCGTCGCTGCCGGCGAGATCGGAGAGACGCTGGTCCACGTACGCGGCGTCGATGACGACGCTGCCGCCATGCTGGCCGGCATCGAACGAGGTCTCCTCCAGCAGCTTCTCCATCACGGTGTGCAGCCGGCGCGCCCCGATGTTTTCCATGCGTTCGTTCACCTGCCAGGCGATCTCCGCGATGCGCCGGATCGCCTCGGGGCGAAACTCGAGCGTAGTGCCTTCGGTCGCGAGCAGCGCTTCGTACTGGCGCGTGAGGCAGGCATCGGTGCTGGTGAGGATCTGCTCGAAGTCGGCAACGCCGAGCGATGCGAGCTCGACGCGGATCGGGAAGCGGCCCTGCATCTCGGGAATGAGATCGGAGGGCTTGGCGAGATGGAATGCGCCGCTCGCGATGAACAGGATGTGGTCGGTGCGGATCATGCCGTACTTGGTGGAGACCGTGGTGCCCTCGACGAGCGGCAGCAGATCGCGCTGCACGCCCTCGCGCGAGACATCGGGGCCGTGCGCATCGGAACGGCTGGTGATCTTGTCGATCTCGTCGAGAAACACGATGCCGTTCTGTTCGACATTGGCGAGCGCGTTGAGCTTGATCTCCTCGTCGTTCACGAGCTTCGCCGCTTCCTCGTCGGCGATGAGCTTCATCGCCTCGCGCACCTTGAGCTTACGCGTGCGCCGCTTGTTGCCGCCCAGGTTCTGAAACATGCCCTGGATCTGCGCCGTGAGCTCCTCCATGCCCGGCGGCGCCAGGATTTCCATGTTCGGCTGCGCCGCCGCGACGTCGATCTCGATTTCCTTGTCGTCGAGTTCACCCTCGCGGATCTTCTTGCGGAACACCTGCCGCGTCGCACTCTCCTTCGGCTCGATCTCGGCGCCGAAACCCACCGGCCGTGCGCTCGGCAGCAGCGCATCGAGCACGCGTTCCTCCGCGAGGTCCTCCGCGCGATGCCGCACCGTCTGCTTGGCCTGCTCGCGTGCGTCCTTGATCGCGTTCTCGACCAGGTCGCGCACGATCGTGTCGACGTCGCGGCCGACATAGCCCACCTCCGTGAACTTGGTCGCTTCGACCTTGACGAAGGGCGCGTTGGCAAGCCGCGCCAGCCGCCGCGCGATCTCGGTCTTGCCCACCCCGGTGGGGCCGATCATGAGAATGTTCTTCGGCGTGATCTCGCGGCGCAGCGGCTCCGGCACCTGCTGGCGCCGCCAGCGGTTGCGCAGCGCAATAGCCACCGCGCGCTTCGCGGCGTGCTGACCGACGATGTTCTTGTCCAGCTCGTGGACGATCTCCTGAGGGGTCATTCCGGACATGGCGTCAACCGCGTGAAGGAGTGAATGGGTGAAGGCGTGAACGAGCAAAGGGCGGAAGGGCTGAACGAGTGAAGCCTGCTGCGCGAAGCGCATCCACTCCACTGCACGCCTTCAGCTCTTCACTCAAGGACCTCCACCACGTGCTGCTGATTGGTGTAGATGCAGATGTCGCCCGCGATCGCCAAGGCCTTGCGCACGATGTCGGCGGCATCGAGCTCGGTGTTGTCGAGCAGCGCGCGCGCCGCCGCCTGCGCGTACGGCCCGCCGCTGCCGATGGCGATCACGCCGTGTTCGGGCTCCACCACGTCGCCGCTGCCGGTAATGATGAGCGAGGCCTCGCGATCGGCCACGGCGAGCATCGCCTCCAGCCGGCGCAGGATGCGGTCCGTCCGCCAGTCCTTCGCCAGCTCGACGGCGGAGCGCAGGAGATGGCCCTGATGCTTCTCCAGCTTCGACTCGAAGCGCTCGAACAGCGTGAACGCGTCCGCGGTGCCGCCGGCGAAACCCGCGAGGATGCGCTCGTGATAGAGGCGGCGCACCTTGCGCGCCGTTGCCTTCATCACCACGTTGCCGAGCGTCACCTGGCCGTCGCCGCCGAGGGCGACGCGGTGGCCGCGGCGGACGGAAAGAATGGTAGTCCCGTGCAACTGCGCCATGGCAGGAGAGCGGTGGTCGATTCGAGGAAGAGCGCGGATTATACATCGCCCGCCGGAGCGGACCCCGGCGCGCCATCGCTATTCCAGGCTTTCCAGTCTGAAGACGATCGGAACGATCACCGGCGCTTCGATCGCCGTCTCTCCACGCTTTGCCGCAACGAAGCGCCAGGCGCGCACGGCGGCGAGCGCCGCTTCGTCCAGACGCGGATGCGTGCTGGAACGATGGACATCCACCTGCAGCGGCCGTCCTTCGGCGCTTACCAGCACGCGCAGTTGCACCGTGCCTTCCTCGCCCAAGCGGCGTGACGCCGTGGGGTAGACCGGCTCGGGATTGTGCAGATAGCCCGCGCGGAACGAAGGCGGTGACACGGGGCCCGCTTCTGCGCTCTCGGCCTTGGCCTGAGCCGCCGCGAGCCGGTCCGGCGGCGTCTGGACATCGGCCGTGGGGGGAGCCGTGGTGGTGGGTACCGCAGCCAGAGACGGCGCCGCTGCCGGAAGCGTGAGCGGCGGTGGTGTCGATCGCGCGATCGCCGGCGTCGCCTGCGCCGGCTTAGGCTTCGCGGGCGGCTTCGCTTCGGGCTTCGGCTGCGGCGCCGTGCGCGGCGCTGCCGCCGCCGGTGCGGGTGAAGGCGCAGTGTCCGGCTCCTGCGGTAGTGGTACAGGCGGAGACGGCGGCGTGACGAAGGTCACATCGAGCGTGCGCGGCGCGGGATGCGGATGATGGAAGGGACTTGGCAGCAACTCGACCAGCAGGACGTGGAGTGCGAGGCTCGCGGCGAGGCCGGCCCACAGCGTCCGGTCGAGCGCATTTAGATAGGCTTGGTGGCCGTCGCGGCATGCGCTCGAACGACCCATCGCCATCATGCTGACCGCTCGGACGTCAGAACTGCGCGCGCAGGCCCAGCACGAAAGAGCGACCGGGCTGTGGCGCGAACGCCTTGGTGTAGGACGTGGCAAACCGGATGTCCTGATCGAGCAGGTTGCGTCCCGCCAGGTAGAGCGTGAGCGGCCCGAAGGTTTCACGCTTCAAGGTATAGCTCACCTCGGCATCGAGACGCACGTAACCGGGCGTTTCAGTCTCCAGCGG